>NIVA01000097.1 GCA_002254335.1 Bacteroidetes bacterium 4572_114
ATTTATTATGCTATTTGCCGTATTGTATTTCAAAGTATAGATGCTGCCGGTAATTAGTATCAATAGAATTAATAATCCACACTAAACCCCTCCCCAACCTTTATCAAATACGCCCTGCCAACATTTAATGTATCAAGTGTGCTGACCCCAGCAGCGGGCCAGAAAAGATTGCTGCCAATTGCCTCTTTAATAATTATAATGTCCTCCAGGTTGTTTTGGAAAAGTGTGGTAATTTGAACGTCGGTTGTTGATAAGACAGGGAACATGTTCCAGCCTGCTACAAAAGTTATGGTTTTATCTTCAGGTTCCTGGCCAATGATGGTTAAATCGGCGGCTTGTTGAAGTTTGATGAAATATCCGCTTATCCGCTTTTATAATCCCAATCGCCGATGGTATTTATGCCGCCGAAGGGCCAGTAAACTTTGTCGAGGTTTTGAAGGATGATCATGTTGTCACCCAATTGGCCGGTAACTGAGGTAACAGCCTTATTTTGCGGATCAAGATAACTTGAAAGGTCGTTCCAGCCAGGTTGCAGGCTGATGGTATGTTCGGGTGGCTTGGTTCGCATGGCCTCATTAAAGATAACCTCTTTTAAGTATGGTGTAATTAATACATGTTCGTAATTTTGATCGGACCAATAGATTGAATCGAAGGGTGTTTTTTGCATAATTGCCGGGTCGGCGGCAATGTTGTAAAACAGGTTCTCCTCGTCAATATCCAGCGCACTTATGGTTGGGATATAACTGTGGTTATCGTGCAAGGCAATTATATCGCCATAAGGCATTTCTATCGAATCCATCTGTGCAAAGGTGGGGCTGTAACCTCCGGGGCTGTTATCGTAGGGTTTTTCGGAATAGACCGAAACATTCAATTCGTCATCCATTAAAAATAAAATGAATGCTTTTCCTTCAAATATTTGTGATGTATTATGATCTTCAACAGCCCACACATTAGATTTTAGCGTCATGGAAAAAGATGAATAATTGTAGTCGATCACCTGGTCGCCGGGCTGGAAGGGTTGGCCTGTTGCATTGCCGCTGCCATCGCTTAGGGCGATTTTCCTTAAATTTTCGGGGTAATTGCCAATGCCTTCCAATTCTGTAAAAAACGCATCGAACATTGGATCAGGCCCTGCGGTTGCCGACGGTGGATCGGTGTAATGATAGGCCAGCATTTGTTTTGGCGACGGGGCGTCCAGCATATCCACCATATCCTGGATTGCCTGGTCTAAATCTTTACCAAAAAACATCAAATATTGCAGCCCCAAGGGAATATTTGCCCCCTGGTTGGGCGTATCAAATAAGATGAAAAGATTTGAGTTGTGGTCCATTGCATTGTTTTCCATGTAAGTTAATGCGTAACGTACAACAAGTCCGCCCATGCTTGGCCCCACGGTGATAATCTGGTTTTGATAGTCAATAGTATCGTTTACCATTTGTAAAAGTTTCACCACCAAAAAGGCATTGCGCTGTATATATGTATTAGTGTTTTGATAGTTTAACACTACAGCATCAAACCCTTCGGCACGCAAATCCTCTATCAGGTTTTCCTGGTTCAGTAAATTGTAAAGATCTTCCCATCCTAAATCATTTTCAGGGTCGATGCCCTCGCTGATTATTATTGGCCGGGTAAGTTTTGTGTTTTCATCCGAAAGGTAAACAAAGGCTTCACCGGTTGCCACATCGCCCTGGTAGGGAATATCGCCCACAACAGACCAGGTGGCCGTTGGCGGGGGTGTTAAAAGAACAATCACATCAAAATAGAAAGCACTGAACAGCTCAATCCCGTTTTCAAAAACAGCTTTGACACGAATGATCTTTTGCCCGGTAGAAGCATACGAATGTGTAATGGTTTCATCCAGGTTTATGGGAAGCCAGGAATCTTTGTCGTCAAACTGAATGAAGTATGATTGTGGCAGGCTTTGAAAATTGGAGAGGATTAAATTTTTTGCCAAAGCAAATTCCACTTCATTCCCGTTGTATGTTTTCGATTTTAGGGAAGCAGAACTAAAAACCGTTTTGACGGGTATTTCCACTCCGGTAAAATTAAGCCCACCTCGTCCATCGGCATAATTATCCAAACTTTGGTTGAGATAATTGTAGTGATAAAGCTGTAAGCCAATGGGGATAATGCCGTCTTTTAAATATTGCCTGGCATTTGATTTAATTTCAAGAGAAGACTTGATATCCTCTTGATTTAGGACAGCCTTTGAAAGCTCAAAATAGATTTGCCTCCAATTTTTCAGGGTGTTTGTTGCAGAAGTTGTAGTTCCGTCATATTTTTCAATACCTGAAACAGGAACTGTTAGATCGTAGAGGATGCCGGTATTTACGGCGTTTTCGGGTTGGATGTTAACTTGTGCGGCCAGAAATGTTGGCAGGCACAGGATGATGATTAGGATGTAAAGATGTTTTTTCATGATGATGATGTTTTAATTTTCATCAAAGATAAGAAAATTGGAAAATTGGAAAGTGGAAAGATGGAAAAGTGGAAAGATGGGGGTGATGTTATGATGGAGAGGCTGAGGCGGGTGATGCGAAAAAAACTGACGGGGGCCGGCCTGGGGAGGTCTTGTCAGAGTTGGGTTAGGGATAAATCATTAATTCTGAACAAAAAAATCAGCCGCCATTTCAACAAGCTACCACTTCAATCCCTGCCGCAGGTTTCACACAATTTACACATGCTACCCCTAAATAGGTGGTTCTCACATCTTATGAATACATTAATGAGTCTGGTCAAAAAACGAAGTTTTTGAAAATTAGTGTAATTTTATTGTTTTCAAATACGTGATTGCAAGATAATTAGAAAAGCATATTATCGCATCCATATGACTGAAAGGCATCCGTATGGACGGACAAGTTTCGCGGCAAAATATGGCTTTTTAGACCGGGCTCAATTAAAACAAAAAGACTAAATAATCAATGTCTTACCGTAGAGCAATTTAGAAAGCTGTCAGCATTATCTGTGGATAGTTTTGGATTTTGGGTTTAGTCCCGAACCCCGATAGCTATCGGGGTCGGGATGAGTTTCGATTTTTAAAATCATCGACTTTATGGACAAACAAATTACCCTCCTTTCATAATCCTGATATTTGTTTACTTTTTAAGTTTCCCGCAAAGTACAGAGGCAATGAAACCAGGTTGTATTCAAGGTTTTTCATTACCCCTTTTATATTGATAGTGGCTGAAAGCTTATTGCCAACCGAAGCCAAATCAAGATTAAAACGGTTTTCTGCCATTTTTTTTAGTAGTGGTTTTCTGCTATGGTAAGAATATTATTTGCTTGTAACATTGTAAACGAAAAAGAAGAAATATACCAAACTCAGTTATTGCACCAAAATGTAACATAAGTTAAAACATTTGAAACATAATTTGAAGGGATAACTTTTGTTCGGGTGTAGTTTTGTTTCAATTCAATTATTTATAACCTAAAATCTAGTACAATGAAAAAAGTAACTTTAACATTAGTAATGGTGATTGCCGGAATAGTTTCGGTTTTTGCACAAGTGCCACAGGCCTTTAAATACCAGGCCGTGATTTATGATGAAAACGGGGGGCCTCTGTCAAATCAGTTGGTAAACTTCAGATTTTCCATAGGAATTTCCGAAGAATATATCATGTATCAGGAAACCTATGCAGATACTACAAATGAGTATGGCCATATAAGTGTAAATGTCGGTTTTGGTACCCCAACCCTTGGCATCGCTTTTTCATCGATTTCCTGGAGTTTTCCGTACCAAAAAAAACTTTATGTTCAAATAGACAAAACCGGAGGGGATGATTTCGAAATGCTCGGAAGTTCGTTACTGTTAAGCGTGCCCTATGCCCAGTTTGCCAACGATGCCAAAGTAAATAAAATCGCGGATGCCGACAGCGACACCCGCATCACTGTAGAAGAAAATTATGATGAAGACACCATCCGCTTTTTTGTGGATGGAGATGAAGTAATGAAACACGATGGCAAAACATTGCATTTCTCGGAGGCTAATAATAATATTTTTATTGGCAAAGATGCAGGAATGGTAAACATTAACGGCGAATACAACACTGTTTTGGGAGGTGATGCCCTAAGTTCAAATACTGCCGGCGATTACAATATTGCCATTGGCGGGAAGGCACTTAGCAGTAACACTGCCGGTAATGGCAATATGGCCATTGGGTACAAGGCACTCTATAAAAACACCAATGGCTTCGGAAACACCGCTATTGGCCCACAAGCTGGATATTTGAATACCAGCGGCGATAATAATATCTTTATTGGTAAGATGGCCGGATACCACGAGACAGGAGATAAAAAGCTGTATATTGAAAACTCTTCTGCCACGCCTGACAGTGCCCTGATCTATGGAGAGTTTGACAACGACTTGCTGGTATTCAATGCAAAAGTGGGTATTGGAACCAAAGTGCCGGGATCAAACAATTTGAATGTTTACCGTGGCAGCGGTGATGTAGGTGCGGGAAAATCGTCAATATATGGCTATAGGAGTGGTATATACAATTATTCTGACACATCCGCAGGAGGCAGCTCCTGGAGTAAATATGGCATTGATGCAGCCATCAAAGGATATTCTTATTGGGGAAACCGTTTTACAGCCGGTGTAGCTGGATACAGCTACCTGGATTATCAACTTTCTGCAGCGGTTGTAGGTTCTGACAATAGTGGATACATAAAAGGACAGGCATCGAATGGGCTGATATGGGCGGTGGCAATTGGTATAGAACAGGAAACTATATTTATAACCTGAGCGATTCTATCGGGATCGGAACATATATCCCGTCAGAAAAACTTCAGGTAAATGGAAGCATTTATTTGAAAGAAAACTACCCAAAAATTATTTTCAGGGATGCGGATGTAGGGGGAACCAAACCAACTCTCCTTATCGAAAAGAATGACCGCCTTGTTGTTTGTGGTAGCGATGATGAAGAGGAAATATTTCTTGGTCTTTATTCCACGTTTCAAAAAACAAGGCAATCGGATGCAAACCTGAAAATATATGGAAAATCCACAAATACCTGGGGCAATTATTTGGAGTTGAGGCACGATGGCTCGGATGGCAAAATAATAACTGATATCGGCGATATTATTCTTGAACCTGAGACGAATGTCGGTATTGGCACATCCCAACCGGAAGCATTATTGGATGTAAATGGTGATGCTTGTATTCGCGGAAACCTTGATATGAAACAAAATCAGGCAAAGAATTTTGTGATCGAAAACCGTACAGATGATCCTGAAAATCCTGTAGTTGGCCAAATGTGGATTCGGATAGATCTTTAATGAGGGAGGAAAAGTCATGAAAAACATTAATATTTTAACCGATAAAAATATCATCAGTTTGCTGAGCCTGCTTGTTTTCCTTTTTGGCTTTGTGTCATTGCCAAGGGCACAGCAAAATGCCCCACTGGGAAACATAGCTATCGAAACACCATCAGGCAAGCTCTATCTTGAAATAATTACTATTGATGAAGCAATTGCTGACGGTAAAGGTGTTGTGAAAATTGTAACAGGCAATGGAATTACCGGAGCTGCCGAACTGGTACATACCGACCATGAAGATGCTTCCCCTGTAAGAATCAGTACTCCTGCAGGGATTGTGTCGTGGCGTGCCGATGCTTGTGGTGGAGAACACTCGATCAATTACCAGGGCCAGTCGTATCGAATTACAGGTATCGGAAACCAATGCTGGACGGCAGAGAACCTGAATGTAGGAAACCGAATTAATGGGAATATTGAGATGACTAATAATGGCACTATTGAAAAATACTGCTACAATAACGATCCTGCCAATTGCGATACCCTCGGCGCTTTGTACTCATGGAACGAAATGATGACTTACTCTACAACTCCGGGAATTCAAGGTATCTGTCCAAATGGCTGGCACTTACCCACTTCTCAGGAAATTAATACACTAATTGGTTACTTTGGCGGAATGTACACGGCAGGTGGCAAAATGAAAGAGACTGGAATATATCATTGGAACCCGCCCAATACCGGGGCTACTGATACAGGTGGATTTACAGCATTACCTGGCGGTGTCAGAGGTCTCAATAATGGAAATTTCACAGAAATAGGTACCCGGGCCTGGTTCTGGAGTTCCAGCAAACACGCTTCAAACAATTATATCGCACAAGCGCGAAATTTATATTATGCTACTACCGTTGCTACAAATCATGGCAGCAATAAGGGTTACGGCTATAGTGTTCGTTGTGTGAAGAATTAAACAAATTAGCTATAAAAGTAATACAATACCAAGCTAAAGCTATGCAACGAAAATTTATAAAAAATATTCATCTAAATTCTATACAAAATGAAAACACTAATCACAACAATAGCCATCTGGCTCAGTGCAACAGTGCTGTATGGCCAATCCGTATCCCCCGAAGTTATTGCAACATCCGGCGGATATTTTGAAAACGCCGAAATTAGCCTTAGCTGGACCCTTGGCGAAACGGTAACCGAAACATTCTCAAGCGGGAATGTAACCCTCACTCAGGGTTTTCAACAACCCTATAATTTTTATCTTCAGCAAATCCTCAATATCCCGGTGGGCTGGAGCGGTGTGTCCACATATCTTGATCTGCAAAATAAAGGTGTGGAAAGTATTTTTGATCCCTACCAAAACGACCTGATCATTATGGCTTCGATGACTGATTTTTACTACCCGGCGCAACAGGTTAACACAATCGGAAACTGGGACTACAACACCGGTTACCAGATAAAAGCGGAAAACGGTTTTGAGCTTTCGCTTTCCGGTTCAAAAATTGCAAATCCGGTGGTTGAGATCTACTCGCCGGGCTGGGGGCTGCTTCCGGTGCTTACCTCCTGCGAGGTGCCTGTGGCCGATGTTCTTTTCGATGGCAGCGAACAGTTGCAACTTGTAAAACAGGTGGCCGGGCCTTTGGTCTTTTGGCCTGAGTATGGCATAAACACCTTGCAAACCCTGCTCCCGGGCAAGGCATATTTCGTGATTTCGCCCGATGTAGGCGTAGTTACTTTTCCTGAATGTTCAAAATCATCACCGGCAAACCGGCAGGAAGTTAGGCCCTTGAACTTCTCCCCCTGGAACGATTTGCACTACACCGCCGTTTCGCATGTTATTGCCTTTCCGGCAGATGTGTTGGCAGGGTCGGGAATTATGGCCGGGGATGCCATCGGGGTTTTTACGCCTGACGGGCTTTGCGCGGGCCGCACAAAAATCACCAATATTTTGTCGGGTGCCGTTGTAACAGCTTTTGGCAACGACGAAACCACATTGCCCAAAGATGGGTTCGGGCCTGGCGAGATGTTGACTTTTAAGGTTTTCAGGCCGTCAACAAACCAGGGGTTCAACCTTGAAGTGGGGTATGTGCCATCGCTGCCAAACGCAGGGATATTTGCTACACACGGCCTGTCGGCAGCTGATAACCTTAAACTACAACACTTGGGTGTCCGGGAATTTTCGGGATTTTCTATCCAGGTTTTTCCAAACCCATCCAATGGGAACTTTAACCTGGCCCTTAGCCATTGGCCCCAGAACCTAGAAGTATATATCACCGATATTAAGGGCAGCATACATAAGGTATTTACGCCCGGTAAAATGCCAAACGGTTCTATATATAACTTCGATTTAAGTTTCTTGCCCAGGGGGATGTATTTCCTTAAACTTGTGGATGGAAGCATGGTTGGGATGAGGAAGATTGTGGTACAAAAATGACGTTTCCAAGTCCTTCGGACGTTGGAAAGTCTATGGGATTGGAAACGTTAATAAAAAACAAATCTACAGATGAGGCCTTGCCGGAGGTGAATGACTAAAATAAATCATTAAAGAGTTTTCAAATAGGCACTTTTATCTACCTTTGCCTGATAGCAGCCTTTCGGTATAATATTCAGATGGTATATATCAGGTTTGTTGGAACGTATAAAGAATATGACAAAATCAAAAATATCTAAAATATATATATACTTCTACTGTTTTTTCCGAGGGCCGTATTATCGTCATATGCACAGGTAGGGATCAGTGGTGTGGAAAAAATAAATCTACCGGTGATGCCTTGCCTGGGGTGAATGTGTTTATCCCCGAAATACAAAAAGGCACTTTCACAGACGGGAGTGGAAAATACCTGCTTGGGCAAATGCCCTAGGGCAAGTTTAAGGTACAATTTTCTTTCCTTGCAGATTAATAATATTGTGTGGAACGTTGTTGTTTTAAAAGATAAGGAAATTGTTAGATAGAACTTAACAAACAAAACACACGTATTAATACAGCAGAAATTAATAAAATGCCAATTAAAGACAGAATTATTTTAATGGAGGAGATTTGGAACACCTTGCGTAAAGAAAATATTGAAATTGAATCTTCTGAATGGCATGGTGAAATTCTAACAGACAGGCGAAAAAAAATTGAAGAAGGAAACGCCAATTACATTTCGATTGATGAATTGAAAACCAATAGCCAATGAATGTTTCAAACGTAACCGCTATTGAGGAAGTGAAATTTGATCTTGAAAATGGAGAAAGATTTTATGAATTGCAGAAGCATGGATTGGGTGTCTATTTCAGGGATTGCATCATAACCAACATTGAATTATTATGCGGAAATTTGTCGGTTAATAATAGTTTATAAGCTTATCGAATACGAATCATATAAACCATGAAACAAGTACTTATTTTCGTTTTTCTTTTTTTGTTCAAATTTGGATTTTCCCCGGAAGTTTTCCTTCCAATAAATAATCCGGGCAACCGGTCGGTTGAAGAAATTCAATTAACTGAAATTGGCCGGTTTGGTGTTTGGAGGAAAGACAGGCCAAAAGTGCCCGGGCATTTCCATACAGGCATTGATATAATGCGGCCATCAAATAATTATCAAAACGAACCTGTTTTTCCGATCGCCCCGGGAATTGTAATCAGTAAAAGAGACGATGGCCCTTATGCCCAGATAATCATCGAACATCAATTGGATGAAATGAGATTTTGGACGGTTTGCGAACATATTGCCGGGATATTGGTTTCGGTGGAAGACACTGTATTTCCGGGAACACCAATCGCAAGGTTTATGAACAGAAATGAATTAAATAACTATGGATGGCAATTCGATCATTTTCATTTTGAAGTTTTAAAGATAAAACCTATCAGTTTAAATCCGACCCACAATACACCGGAAAGATATTATAATTCATATTCACTTAGTTGTTATACAATTAATGAACTGAATAAGTACTTTTACGACCCTATTGAATTTTTTAATTTGATGAGGGGATAATATAAAAAGGATATTAGAAATGAAAAAAGGTTGGTCTGTATTAAAATCAGAAAAAGAATACGAAAAGGCGTTACAAAGATTTTAAAAAGAAAAAGAAAACTAACAATTGAGATGATAAGAAAATTAAATATAGAATTTGAAATACCTTTCGAGGCATTAATAAATGATTATGAACTTTCGGGTTAATAATATGTTTTGAAAATAAAGAATCAGAATAATTACACCATTTTAACATATCTTCATACAAACTTTATATTTAATTAACATGCTCTAATGTATTTTAATATACTTTTGCCGCCAGAAAACAAAGATAGATTTCATCTTTGCACAAATAGAGCGGTGGTGGCCAAGTAAAAGCACATCGTCGCGGCGAAGGACACCGAACAGAGGATCCTTCAAAAAGTTGGCTGGAATTTCCGGCTTTTTTTATGCCTTGTCGTTTCCTGAATAAGCCATTAACACCTTCTCAATTTGCCCGGTTAGATAAAAAGGCAGGTTAATCAATTTATAATTTTGTAACAAATCCAAAGATGATTTGTACTTTGTTGTCATAATGTACAACCAAAATCGATAATCCATCCATTAAAAATGTTGGCTGTTAACCTATACAATTTGGAATTACAGACGCAAATCATATTGAGATTGATCACATAACTGATTCCGGTATTTTCGCATAATAAAGGAAGAGTACTTCCGTTATTTTATAAATACAGAGGAAATGGACTTACTTCAAATCAACAGGCATTGGCAGTCAAACTTCAGGTATAACTTTACATTTGAACGTAAACAATTCAAGGACTTGCTTAATCATATTGATAAACCACAGATTACAGAATTAACAGGTTTGCGTAGAACCGGTAAAACGACAATGTTTTTGCAAACCATCAATCATCTGCTTGACAAAAACGTTGACCCGTTTAAAATATGGTATTTTACATTTGATTTGGAAGAACAAAACCTGGAATCACTTTTCCGGCAGTTTGAAGTTAAAACCGGCAATTCAATCCAAAAGCATAAAATATTTATCTTTTTGGATGAGATTCAAAAATTAGAAAAATTTGAGCTACAACTAAAAGTATTTTATGATTTATATCCTAACCTGAAATTTTTTATCAGTGGGTCAACGTCTCTATTTATCAAAAAAAAATCAAGAGAAAGCCTTGCAGGAAGGATATTGCCGAGCATTTTACCTGTTTTGTCATTTCGTGAATATTTGGATTTTACGGGAAAAGGTGAATTGGTTGAACGCCCTGATGTTTATGAACAGGATTTAATTGTTGAATATGAAAAGTATTGGGGATGCCAGCTTATTGAAACGGTACAGTTGCATAATCGAAATGACAGAAATGAGTATTACGAAACCATATTGAGAAAAATTATTTTTGAAGATATTCCAAAAATTGCAACGGTAGAATATCCTGAAATACTTTACCGGTTGGTAAAAATCCTGGCCAACTTCCCGGGAATGTATTTAAACTACGATAACCTGGCCAACGATTTGAACATATCATCAAAAACAATCAGTAAATATTTCAGCCTTTTGGAAGAAGCTTTTCTGGTAAAAGTTTTATATAATTTTTCAAATAATCTTCTTACAACCGAAAAGAAAATGAAAAGGGCATATCTTACATCGGTATCATTTACGCAATCCTTAGCCGAAAACATAAACAGTGGACACCTTGCCGAAAACGCTTTTTTATCGCAAAACAACTTTAAATTTTTCTGGAGAAACCCCTACAAGAATGAAGTCGATTTTGTTGGATTACATGGAAAAAAAGCAATTCCTGTAGAAGTTAAATACAAGAAGGAAGTAAATTATAATGATCTTAAAAACCTGTTTTTGTTTTCAAAGAAATTTAAGATTGAAAAACCTGTTTGCTTATTAAAAAATTCTGAGTCCAAGACCGTAAATTACAAAGGTCTGGATATTTGTCTTGAAAGCGTATATCTACCCCAAATTCACATTAAGCAACCTCTCCACTTCCTTAACAGAAAGGTTTTTACGCCTGGCATAATCTTCCACCTGGTCTTTTAAGATTTTTCCTAAGTTAAAATATTGCGCTTGCGGATGGGCGAAATAGTAACCGCTTACGGAAGCTGCCGGGTACATGGCGTAGTTTTCGGTGAGGATAATGCCGGTCTTTTCTTCGG
>NIVA01000098.1 GCA_002254335.1 Bacteroidetes bacterium 4572_114
GCCACGCAAGATGGTGGCGCCATTATGGCCTGCCGCACTTATGATTACCTAACCCAATACTGGGAACATGATATCATAATACTTAAAGTTGATGAAGACGGCCTAATAACCGACATCAACGAGGAACTTCCCTCTTTTACCGCACACGATGCCATAGTTTACCCAAACCCCGGCAGCAGCTATTTAAAAATCCAATCCGGCCCGCAAATCAATGGCGCGGTGTTCGAGATGTTTGATATGACAGGTAAAGCAGTTGCCCGCGAAATACTAAATGGCCGGCTTGTGGAAATAAACACCGGCCCGTTGCCCACAGGGACTTATACCTACCGCATCAGTTGGCAAAACCGGTTGGTCGGTTCGGGGAAGTGGGTTAAGGGATGAATATTGAACGACCGGTGCTAATTTGTCTGTCCATACAGTCTGCCTTTTGTTGATTTAAGATTAATGAATAATCCCGCACGTGCGGGATTGATTTTTGATTTGTCTGGAAATCACTTACTTCTTAAATCAAAAATCCCCGCCTGACCGGACGGGCAGGGTTAATCATCAAACTTGTCCGTATGGATCATCAATCAGTTTTTTGTTTTCTTTAAAGGCACACTCTAATAAATTAGGTTTGGTAGTGCGGCAGGGAAAATCTTATTGTCATAACTGACTTTTGCTGCTGCACTCAATATTTGATACCATTGTTCGTTACTCAATTCATTTTAAAGTATTAATTTCGCGCCATGTTTAAAAAAGCCCTGTTTTATATCATTTTTCCGGCCCTTATCATCACAGCTTCATGCAGCCAGCACCAGAAGCTATTGAAGAGCCAGGACAATGAACTGAAATACGAGAAATCAATCGAATACTACGAAAAAGGGGATTATTACAAAGCAATTCAACTTTTCGAATCCATCCTTCCGATATACCGCGGTACCAACAAGGCCGAAAAGCTATATTATTATTATGCGTATGCCTACTATCACGAAAGTGAATTTATTATGGCCGCCTATTATTTTAAACGGTTCTACTCCAATTTTCCAAGCAGCCAGTACACCGAAGAAGCTGCCTATATGTCGGCTTATTGCCAGTACCTCGACAGCCCGCGTTACAGCCTCGACCAAACCAATACTTATGAGGCAATAGATGAGTTTCAAATATTTATCAACAAGTACCCTTATGGCGACCGTGCCAAGGAAGCTACCGGTTACATTGATGAGCTACGTCAGAAATTGCAGGATAAATCATATAACATTGCAAATTTGTATTATAAAATGGAAGATTACAGGGCTGCCATTGTATCCTACGAAAGTTTGTTAAGTGATTATCCCGATAGCGGGTACAGAGAGGAAATCCTTTACAGGATTATCAAATCATATTACCAGTATGCCATGAAGAGTATCCAGGTAAAACAAAAGGAAAGATATGAATCGGCAGTGAACGCATATCTCGATTTTATATCTGCATACCCTGATAGCGAGTATTTTGAAGAGGTGCAGAAAATGCGTGAAAAGGTAAGGGAAAAATTGCAGAACAGCCCTTCGTAGGGGGATATTGTCATTTATGGTCATTTAGTGGTCATTGGTAGTCATTCAACAGTCATTGAAATTTATTCATATATTTATGTCAATAGAATGACACAAAGTAAATGACACAAAGTAAATGACGCGGAGCAAATGACAAAAGAAAACATAGATCATTACATAATGTAATTTAGCTTTATTAATAGAAAATAATTATTAAGTTTTATAGATATGGATATTAAAAAAATCAGGACCGATTCAACTGCCGTAACCCGGCGGATGCGCGACTTCAACTTGCATACAGGAAATGTTTACGAAACCGTTTCCATACTTTCAAAGCGGGCAAATCAAATATCTCTCGAAGTAAAAGAAGAATTAAATAAAAAGATTTCTGAGTTTGCTACCTCCAACGACAATCTTGAGGAGGTTTTTGAAAATCGTGAACAAATAGAAATTGCACGGTATTACGAACGTTTACCAAAACCTACGTTGGTTGCCGTGCATGAATTTTTAAACGACCAGATTTATTTTCGTAACCCTGCAAAAGAGTCAGGTAAAGACACTTCAGGATTTTAAATATCATTTTGCTTAAAGGAAAAAAAATACTATTAGGGGTTACGGGCAGTATTGCTGCCTACAAAATCCCGTTTCTTGTCAGGCTGCTTATTAAAGAGGGTGCTGAGGTTCAGGTTGTGATGACAGTAAATGCACGCAACTTTGTTACCCCGCTTACTTTGTCAACTCTGTCCAACAGGCCTGTACATACTTTTCCTTTCGATGAAAACAACGGTAGCTGGACCAGCCATGTTGATATGGGCGCCTGGGCCGATGTGATGCTCATAGCCCCGGCAACTGCTGCCACATTGAGCAAAATGGCCAATGGCCATGCCGACAATTTGTTGCTCACAACTTATTTGTCGGCAAAATGCCCCCTGTTTTTTGCGCCGGCCATGGATTTGGATATGTTCAACCACCCTACCACAAAACAAAATGTTGAAAAGCTCCAGGGTTTCGGGCATACTTTAATTGAGCCACAGGTAGGTGAACTGGCAAGTGGGCTGTGTGGGGCAGGCCGGATGGAAGAGCCGGAAAATATTGTAAAGTTATTGATTAAGTTCTTTTCGACGGACCAAACATTTGCCGGCCGGAAATTTTTGATTACAGCAGGGCCTACTTACGAAGCCATCGATCCGGTAAGGTTTATCGGAAACCACTCATCGGGGCACATGGGGTTTGCCTTGGCACAAAAAGCTGCCGAAAGAGGGGCTGAGGTTACGATAATTTCGGGGCCTACCCATTTGAATATTCAGCACCCGTTGGTTGAAAGGATAGATGTTGTTTCTGCTGCACAGATGTACGATGCCTGCAAGAAAATATTTCCAGGGACCGATGTGACCATCATGTCGGCGGCAGTGGCCGATTTTACGCCTGAACATGTCGGTGACGGTAAAATTAAAAAGGGCAACCGCCCGGCAGCATTAAAGCTAATGCCAACCACGGATATACTGTTTCAACTTGGCCGCGAAAAATCCGGGGATCAGGTTTTGGTGGGCTTTGCGCTCGAAACCGATAATGAAATTGAAAATGCACGTTTAAAGCTTCAAAATAAAAATCTCGACCTGATCGTTTTAAATTCACTTAAAGATCAGGGTGCGGGGTTTGGTGTCGCAACAAATAAAGTCAGCATTCTTGATAACAAAGGAAATCAGTTCAAATACGGGCTGAAACCCAAAGAAGAAGTGGCCGAAGATATCCTTGATCGAATTTCAGGTCTGATTTGAATAAATAAATATGCCAAAAGTTAAATCATTTTTCCTTCCGTTTATAGTTGCTTCACTCAGCTTAATCCTGGCCTTCCTCAACCAAATTGGATTTGCCCAGGAATTTAATTGCCAGGTCCAGGTCTCGGCACCACAGATACAGCAAACAAACCGCGAAAAATTTCAGGAACTCCGCAAGGGCCTTTACGAATTTATTAACGAACGGCAGTGGACCAACTACGGCTATAAAATTGATGAACGGATTGAAGGCACCCTGGCCATCACCATTACCCAGGAACTATCGTCGGATGAATTTAAGGGAAAGATTAACCTTGTGCTCAGAAGGCCGGTTTACGGGACTTCCTACAATACTACCCTGCTAAATTACATTGATGATGATTTTCAGTTTCAGTGGCAGGAGGGTGAGCCGTTGGAATTTCAGGAAGGCTCCTATGGATCGAGCCTTACGGCAACTGTTGCATATTGGGTTTATATTTTTCTTGGTATGGATTTCGATTCGTTTTCGCCATTGGGGGGGACACCGTATTTTGATAAGGCACAAAGTATTGTTAACTCGGCCCAGGGTGCACGTGAAACAGGTTGGAAAGCATTTGAAGGAATGAAAAACCGTTATTGGCTTACCGAAAACCTGCTCAAATCTTCATACAGCAACATCCGCAAAGCCATGTACGAATATCACCGGAAAGGCCTCGACCTGATGCAGGGCAATATAGAAAAAGGCCGCCAGGGATGTTTAGATGCACTGGAAATGTTACAGCGTGCACATCGCGAAAAGCCACGGCTCTTCCTCATGCAACTTGTATTCGAAGCCAAACGCGATGAGTTTATCAATGTATTTTCGCAGGCCCCGCCCATGGACAAGACCAAGGCCGTTAATATCCTCAAAGAGATCGACCCATCCCATGCCAACGACTACCAAAAGATACTTAGTGCCGGGAAGTAATAACGCTAAAAAGGCCTAACAGGTCTCCAAGACCTGTTAGGTCTGAGCACTCCCTGGCAAATACCAAAACCAACCGCATCCACCCACACAATTGCAATTCCACTCTCTGCATTAAGGAGTATTCAGGTTGAGCATAGTGAAATAATTGCCACCTTCGATGAAACCGGAAATTGTTTCGGCATTACCCAATGGCAAAACCAAAATACGGTTATCACTATTTTCGGCGATGACCTGTTGACACCGGAAAAGGATGGTTTCTCAAAATTTGAATGTGTTGACATTGCTCAATTCTCCAAAATACAGACCTGTTATTTTCATATTACTATTTTTGCAATCAAATCTAAAATCTAACAGATGAAACAATACAGCGTTATAATTCTCGCAGCCATTACAATTCTCTTGCTTTCAACAGGATTTTATCTTCGGGAAAGAAACCCTGGCACAGAAAAAGGCCCACAGGTAATTGGCCTGGAAACTGAAATCCCTAAATCATATTCCAACCTTTTTACGGATGAATTTGGGAAACTTTATTTCGGGCATCCCGAAACCGGGGTTAGGTATTATGCCGGGGATATCCCCGAATTCCGGTATGAAGAGTTTCAGATTGATCCTGTAGGTTATGACCTGGGCATGACATTCGATTTTAATGCACCTGGATTTAATGGGACCATTTATTACGGATTGATAAAAGAAGATGGTGTGGATTTTCCGCAACCGGTATTTTTTGGTAAACCGGCTTTTATCCAGGATGGAAAGGCCGTTATCCCCATCACTGATTTGCGTGGTAAATACGATTTTACCAACTGGGCCGAAACCGGGAATACATTGTTGGGCTACCGGATCGTGTATGAGGATGGATCTATTATTTACGATAGCCGTGTGCGGATGAAGGGCAAGGCGCCCTTCAAAACCAACCTAACTATAATAGATGGGCCGTACCTGAATATCCTTCGGCCCAATTCGGCTGTAATATCTTTAACTACTAATTTCGAGACAAGGGTTTCGATTGAAATTAATGGCGATGAATTTAGGGGTAAAAAATCGAAGCACCACGAAATTGAACTAACGGGTTTGGATGCCGATACAAAGTATGATTACACGATTTTGATGGGAGGTTACAAACGTAAATTATGGTTCAAAACACCCGCTGCAACGGGGTCGCGCAAGCCATTTACCTTTGCTTTTGCCAGCGATAGCCGCGCCGGAAAGGGTGGGGGAGAGCGTAATATCTACGGGGCCAATGCCTACATCATAAAAAAAATGGCCGCCCTGGCCCTATTCGAAGATGCTGGTTTTGTACAGTTTACCGGCGATATGATCAATGGTTATACCACCCACAGGCAATACAACCTGTTGCAATACCAGAATTTTAAACATGCCATCGAACCATTTGCCCACCGCATACCCTTTGTAATCGCAATGGGAAATCACGAAGCCCTGACTTATAATTTTATGGAGGGTGACAAAACAAGGGCCTCCATCGACAAATTCCCCTGGGAAAGTGAATCGGCAGAGGCAGTTTTTAGTGAAGTTGTAGTAAATCCGGTGAGCGGGCTTAAAAGCGAGGATGGCTCAAAATACGACCCCGGTCCCAAAACCATCGACTTTCCCTCTTACAGCGAATCGGTATTTTACTACACCTACCACAATGTTGCCATGGTAGTTTTAAACTCTAATTATTGGTATGCGCCTGATTCCAAAATGGTTAAGTTTACATCGGGCAATATTCATGGCTACATTATGGACAACCAGTTGGAATGGTTGAAAAATACCATCAACAAACTGGAAAATGATGACGGGATCGACCATATATTTGTTACTGTCCACACCCCTGCTTTTCCCAATGGCGGCCACTCAAATAACGATATGTGGTACGGCGGAAATAACGGGATGAGGCCATACATTGCCGGCCGGCCGGTTGAAAAAGGGATAATAGAAAGAAGGGACGAGTTGCTGGATATTATGATAAATAAAAGTAAAAAAACGGTGGCCCTGCTTTGCGGCGATGAGCACAATTACAACCGGATGCGGATTACTGACGGTATGCCCATGTACCCACCGGATTGGCCATACGAAAAGCTAAAAATTTCGCGTACATTCTGGCAACTTACCAACGGATCGGCAGGTGCGCCCTACTACGCACAGGAACAGCTTATTTGGAGCGATAACGTAGAAAAATTCTCAACCCAATATGCCCTGATATTTTTTAACGTGGACGGAAAGAATATTAAAATAAAGGTACTCGACCCCGACACCCTGGAACTTATCGAAGAGTTTGATTTGGTGGGCGGCTGAACCAGGCTTTCCGTTTGTAGTTGTCTCATGCCGGCTGGTTTTTGTAGGCGGTGCGTGGGCTTCGTTCCTCAGCCTCCGCCCACCAACAAAAACTGTTTGACGGCCCTTTCAACCATTCGATAATTAAAAGGGCCAAAGAGAAAGGGCTTGTTGAAATCCACCTGCACGATATCCGCGATTACGCCAAAAACAAACATAAACGTGTGGATGATTATGCTTATGGCCATGGTGCCGGCATGGTGATGATAGTGCAGCCTATTGCAGATTTGATTGATAAGCTCAAGGCCGAACGTGAGTACGATGAAGTGATTTTTATGACCCCCGATGGCATCCTTTTTAATCAGGGCACTGCAAACCGCCTGTCCACATTTCGAAATGTCATTTTGCTCTGCGGACATTACAAAGGTATCGACGAGCGCTTGCGGGAACATTACATTACCATGGAAATCTCAGTTGGCGACTACGTCCTTTCCGGTGGCGAACTGGCCGCGGCCATAGTTACTGATAGCATTGTAAGGCTCATCCCCGGTGTTTTAGGTGACGAGACTTCCGCCCTCTCCGATTCTTTCCAGGATGGAATGCTCAGTCCACCGGTATATACCCGCCCTGCTGATTACCAAGGTTGGAAAGTGCCCAACATCCTGCTTTCGGGAGATGAAAAGAAAATCCAAAAATGGCTATTGGAAAAAGCCGAAGAACGTACCAGGCAAAGGAGGCCGGGTATGCTGGAAGAGTGAGGCTGAGACCTTCCAGGTTTTTGAAACCTTTTAAGGGCTTGGGTCTTTGATATAAGCCCAGGCTTTTCCAAAAGGATACCTGTTACACTAAAACCTGGAAGGTCTTTTTCCGAAAATTCGCCGTATTCAGGCCCGGTGCGTTTTCAAAACGCGCCGGGCCTTGTCGATAAATAATAAATCGTAAACAACAAATGAGTCAGGTCTAAAAACGAAGTTTTTAAAAATTAGCGAAATTTTACTATTTTCAAACACATGATTACAAGATAATTAAAAAAAGTTTATTAGCGCATTCGCATTTGCGGCAAAATATGGCTTTTTAGACCGGACTCATTCGATAATATCAATTTATAATTTATCATGCGAATAAACTCTTTTTTTGGGCTGATACTTCTGCTAATTGTATCATCCACAGCCTTCGGCCAGGACAAAACCGTTGCCCACCTTTGGGATCATTCCTATGAATATCCTGATAAAGAGATAGAAATCTCACACATGAATGCTGATCTGGTTATCAAACCTTATGATACCTTGGTCATCGGAAAAGTAGCATTCGATTTTACGGTACTGAGAAATGGTATCGATTCCATAGTTTTTTCGGTTCAGGATATCCAGATAGAAAAAGCTGAAATTGATGGCAAGGCGGCAACATTTCACCTTAAAGGTAAGGATGTAATTATTTTCCCCCCATTTGAACTTCAATGGCAAAATGAATATAAAATCTTGTTTCAATATCGTGCAAAACCAAAACAAGGATTGAACTTTGTTGGATGGAACGACCCGAAGCAGCTCAAGCGTAAACAAATCTGGGCACACCGTCCCGACCATTGGCTGCCTTATGTTTCGGCAATCCTTACGGTTGATATGGCCGTGACCGTGGATGATAATTATAAAGTATTTTCCAATGGTGTGAGAGAGCATGTTGTGACGAATAAAGATGATACAAAAACCTGGCATTATAAAATGAACCATCCGCACCCGTTCTTTTCTACCTGTCTGGTGATTGGGG
>NIVA01000099.1 GCA_002254335.1 Bacteroidetes bacterium 4572_114
CCGCCCCATTCCTACCTGCATCAATCTGCAACTTATTATATATAACTGTGCACAATATTTTTTTATTCCAATTATTATGCTTTGCTTTGTGAAATCGTTTTGAAGCCCGGCCCCCGAAAACAGATGAACCTGACCTGGGTTTCAACCGAAACGGACACCAAATTAATTAAAAATGTTTGCCTTATGGGTGAATAGCTGTCAGACAGTTTAAGCTAAAAGCCAAACACATAATCTTTTAACTGCAGTGTGTAGTTTAGAGGATAACTGTCTGACAGCTTTTGGCCTCATACATTAGATAAAAACTCAGTACAAAATAATTACTAACTTAAACCCAACAAATTATGAACAAATTTAAACTTTTAACAGCAACAACAATTTTTGCCCTTTTTGCAGGGGCGGTTTTAATGCATTCGTGCAGCAAGCAGGAAATAACAGATAAACCTGTAACAGGTAACGGGGAAGTTGCCATGAGCGGGGGGGACATTAATTTTCAAAACAAGCTTGTCCGGTTTAGGGACAAGGTGGGGTACATTAAAGAACATCCCGGTTTTAAATCAGGGGAGGTGATGAGCGTGGATTCGGTTGTGTGGTATCTCGAAGCAACCATAAATTATACCTATGGCCATCCCGACAGGAAATGCAATGAGATTTATAATTATGCCGACAGTGTTTATTTAAACAATTCATCTTCCGGGGAAGCCACATTGGATGATATTGTTTTAGTACACGATTTAATCATAAGTAAAATAGGCGATTATTATTATAACATAAATGAAGAACAGAAAGATTTTATTTTAACTGATATTTCGAAATCAGAAACACAAAACGGACAAACAAAATTATCATTTACAGCATCTGTTGGCAGTGGTTGGGACAATTATCTTTATCCTTTTGATGAAACAGATTTTTGGTATTACGGGCAGGGAATGGGAAAGTGCGGCCCCTACGGCGGAAATTTCGGCGAAGACGCAGCCACAAAAATATTTTATTTATTGCCCTATTACCAACCTATTTTTGATCCGGGTCCCGGTTACATGGTCGTTTATTCTGATGTTGAAACAATTGACTCTCACATATTATTCGATGAGAATCCTGAATTTTTTAGAAATCCAGGTGACCCCGAACCGGTTGATAACTGGCTTGACTATTATATGTTTTATGCCTCAAGTGAATACGGAGATGAAAACCTGGATGAAAATGAAGAATGCCTGGATACCCTGGAAATGAATTTTTATTTTAACGGTGTACAAACCATGATATACAATAAATTCCCTGCTATTACTGATCCACCTGACAAAACATACATGCAGTGTACATCTCTTGAAGGAAAATTTCAATCGGATGATTATTCAGGTGTAATCTTCCACGAAGGAGACTTTAAATATGGGATACGTCATATAATACCCGTTACCGGAGATATACCCGTTGACCTTCCATTTTAATTAAAGATACATCATGAATAAGTACATAACTTGCCTTTTTTTCCTGCTGGGTTTTACTGCCTTAGCCCAGCAGGGTTTTCAAATAAACATTGCAACTGAAGAAGATGAGGTGTTTTGGAATGTTGCCGAAGATTATAATAACAGCTACATTTTTGCCGGCTATATCAGGCATCCCGAACCGCAGGTGCCCGAATTTAGCGCTTATATTGCTAAAATATCGCAGCAGGGGGATACTATTTTACAAAAAATCCTGATAACAGATACTGTAAACCTGATTTTATACCAGGTTATCGCCCTTGAAAACGGGAACTACTTATTTGTAGGCAAAAGCGGTGATTTAAACTCTAACGATTTCCAGAATTTTTTTACACTGCTCACCGATGGCTTATTTAATGTTTTAAAAACGGATCAGGTTCAAATACCCGGTATTTATAAAAGTATCCACTTTAAACAATTTTATGTGGAGGATAGCAACGGGCAGTTCGTTATAGGTGGAAAACTATTGTACGATATCATACATGGGGATTTGTTTTTATGCAGGATTGATAGTGAGGGAACAATACTTGATTTCAAAAATTTCATTTTCACCGGTCATAATCCAGATGTTTTTGGAATCTTTAAGTCCGTTAATACTGAAATGTATTCTGTTTTTGGTGCAGGTTTTTATGCATATGCCCCAATTGAAATCTTAGAAATCGACTTATCTTTCATTATTCGGGAACATCATATTTTAAACAACTTTGTTGATATTGATCAATTTAGAACAATCAAACAATTTGATGACAATTCCTATTTATTAGGGGGTGAAAAAACAACAATGGAACCATACGACTCAAACCTTGAATTAATGGTTTTTGATACAAACCAGAATATTTACAGCCAAATTAACCTGGGCCGGGATACGGTATGGGAATATCCGGCCTGGCAAAGATGCCTGGATTTTATTGATAAGGATAATATTTACGTTTCGGGGTTCAGGGGTGGTGCCTGGTGGTACACATATCAGGATTATGTGCAAATTTGGTTGTTGGATGAAGATTTAAACATTAAAGCTTCAAAATTTTTTGGTGGCGATGCAAACTATCAGGTACATAGTATTTCGGCAACGTCCGATGGCGGATGTATTATTGCTGCAATACGTCACGAAGATACCCAGGGAGACGAAAGGGATATTTTCATTTTGAAAATATTTGAAGATGATTTGATAACTTCGGCCGAAGAAACACCTTATGCCCACGATTACGATGCGATAATATACCCAAACCCGGGTTCAGGATATTTAACTATCGAAACCTGTAAAAGAGATTTGCAATTCAATCTATATAATGCAACCGGATACCCGGTCATCCAAAAAAATAATATTGCAACAACCCGTATAAATATTAATACCCAACATATACTTAAAGGTGTATATTATTATTCTTTAACGAAGGGTAACCAAATTATACAAACCGGTAAATGGATTAAATCACACTAAATTATAATATTATGAAAAAAATTAAAACTTTATTATTTGTAATACTTTGTATGCAATATTCTATCGAATTAATGGCACAAGAAATACCGTGTGTTAGTTGTAGTGAAACAATTAAAATTGGTAAGGAATCTTCGACTTTAGGATATGGAACTGAGACTTATGGCCTAACATCATTTGCATCAGGATATCAATCAATTGCACAAGGTGATTATGCAACGGCATTTGGATATAAAGCCAGGGCCATTGGTATAGCCTCAATTGCCGCGGGATATGATGCAATAGCAAACGGAAAATATTCTGTTTCGTTAGGTTTAGAAACAATTACCGGGCACATGGGGGCTGTTGCAATAGGTTTTGGTGCAGAAGCCGATAATGTTGCAAGCATTGCTATTGGGAAATATATAAAGACGATAGCCCCAAATGCAATTACTTTTGGCAGCGGCTATAATTCACAATTGCTCGAAAATCCGTTACAGGGTACAATGATGATAGGGTTTAACAGTACCGCACCTACATTTTTTGTTAGCGAATCACCTGACGGGGGCAACAAAACCGGCAAAATCGGAATCGGCAACGTAACTAATCCACTGGCCAAACTCCACATAAAATCCGATGCTTCCGAAAATGCCACCTTGTTTTTACAACCCAACGATTGGGACGACAACTATGCAGAATTACGAATGGGCACATCGGAAAACTTAATATTGGCCAAAAAAGACACAGGGCTAATATTTAAAACCGAAAACAACTATTTGTTCAATTCTCCTGATGCCAGGTTCGGGATCGGGGTAGATAACCCTTCTGCCAAACTCGAAGTCAACGGCAACATCCTCCAAACATCAGGGTTTCATGCTACGCCCCAAATAAAAGCCCCCGACAATGACGGCCTAATGCTTACTGATGATAGCGGTAATGGTATTTTTGTTGAAGATGGGGGGAATGTAGTTATTAGCACAGATAACTCAAATACAGCGCTTAATGTAAACGGAACTGTAAATGCAGATTACTTTATCGGCGATGGTTCATTACTAACAGATGTGCCCGGCGATCATTTAGGAAATCACACTGCAACCCAAAACATTAAGCTAAACAACAAATATTTATCAGGTGATGGTGGTAATGAGGGGATATTTGTAAATGCATTCGGTAAAGTAGGGATTGGCACTTAAAGTCCACTTGAAACATTCCAAATTGGGGGCGAATGGACTTTTTACGATGGGGGCTTTAACAAGATGATCGGAGCCAATAGTTACTATGATGGCGAGTCCAAAAGGATTAATGATGGACATGCAACATCCATTAAATTCGATGGCAATGGCTCACTTGTATTCCGTACGGCAGAAGATGGAGATGCAGGTAGTCCCATTACAACCTGGCAAAACATGGTATTTACTCATGAGGGAAGGCTGGGGGTTGGAACTCTTTCTCCCCAGTACATTTTGGATGTGCGGGGAGAAAATCAGGTGGATGCACACATCCATTCGCAAAATGCTAATAAAAGTACGATATGGGTCAGCAATAATGTTCACAGTTATGGGTTAGGTGTGGATGAATCCGGTGAAGGCCACCTCTACGGCAATATTAGCGGAAGCAACCTTATGTCTTTCACAACCGATGGCAAAGTGTTAGTCGGTGATGACACCGACACCCCCGGAGCCCATAAACTGTACGTTAACGGAAGCATCCTTGCCACCGAAGTTAATGTTGCCGAAGTGGCAAACTGGCCTGATTATGTTTTTGAAAAAGATTACAGCCTTCCGGCACTTCACGATGTTGAAACTTTCATTGACCAAAACGGCCACCTGCCCGGCGTTCCATCCCAAAAGGAAGTAAAAGAAAACGGTATCAACCTCGCCGGCACCGATGCCATCCTCCTCAAAAAGATCGAGGAACTGACCCTCTATCTCATCGACCAGCAAAAACGTGCCCAACAGCAGCAGGAAGAAATCGATGCCTTAAAAGAAATCATTAAAATGAGATAAAACATCCATGATTAAGTTGTAAACACACACCAACATGATTTTAATATAAAAACCATTAGCGCATTAGCGGCAAAAATATATACTGATGAAAAAGCACCTAAAGTTTCTATTAACAATGGCATTTGGTCTTTTCATTTTGCAATCTTACCCCCAAAACAACCTCTGCCCACAATGGGAGGTAATTTCCGACGGGGATGATTGGGATGTTGTTTCGGATATGAAAAAAGATGCCCGGGGGAATATTTATGTAACCGGAAATTTTACGGCATCCACCGGTTTTGGCCCAAATACAGATAAACTGACCGGCGACAACAGTGCCTTCGTTGCCAAATTTACCGGCGACGGCGAAAATATCTGGATGCGCAAAATTAGCAGTACCGGGTTTTGCCATACCACCTCGATATGTTGCACCGGTGCGGGCCAGGTTTACATATGCGGAAATTTTAATGGCGAAATGGAACTTGGCGGCCAAACACTTAAATCCGAAAACTTTAAAAGCACATTTGTTGCCGGGCTAAACAACGATGGAGATATAACATGGGCCAACCTTTTACAGGGGGTTACTGCCAACGAAAAATTGTTTCTAACAACTGGCATTGATGATAACCTTGTATTAGGGGCATCGTTTACCGGCGACCTCAAACTGCACAACACCGCCTGCAATAAAAGCAAACATACCATTGGCATTGTCGTTGCCAAATTCGGTGCGGGCGGGGATATAGTTGCCACAAAGGCCCTCAACGGTAGCGGCGATTGCATTATCAACAACATGGCCGTCAACAACAAAAACGAGGTGCTCATCACAGGGTCGTTCGCGAAAAGCATAGACGTAAACGGCCTCAAGGTTTTGTCGCCGTACCGATGCTTTCCTCATTAAGCTAAATGAAAACCTGCAGGTTAACGCCACCAAATTTATTGGCGGGGCTTATGAAGATTATGGGCAGGATATTGCCATCGACAATATGGGCGACGTTATTTGGGCCGGTTCTTTTTCGGGTAAGGTACAAACCGAAAATTTTATCCGGCTATCTTCAAACGGGTGCCTCGATGTGTTTATCACCAAACTCGACAACCATTGGAACACAGTGTGGGCCGATTGTTTTGGCGGGCCGGCCAACGATTACCTCAACGCCATTGCCGTTAACCATACAGGCGATATTTACCTAACCGGCACCTACAGGGGTGAAATAATAAAGGAAGAAAGCAAAATTAATTCCCTTGATTTTTCAAGCGACATTTTTCTTGCGAAATATAATACAACCGGCCGGTTCCAATTTATCGAATCCTTTGGCAGCGCCGGCCCCGACTTTAGCAAAAACCTTTTGGCCAACGCCGGCCAATCAATATTTATATCCGGTAATTTCTCTGCACCCACCAAAAAGCGGTTGATAAGCCCCACCGGAAATAATACCAAAGAGGATTTCTTTCTCTCGAAATGGTACGACTGTTCGTCAAGCCCCAAAATACAACTCCCCAACGACACTGTAATTTGCGGAAACGAATACACCCTTATGGCAGACAGCAGTTTTGCTGAGTATTACTGGAATGGGGAGAAAGGTGGGAATACATTAACAATTAACTCATCAGGGTTGTATCAACTTGTAGTGAAGGATTTATATGGGTGTGTTTCCCAGGATTCGTTGAGGGTTGACTTTATTGATTTGCAGGAGGTTGAATATAAAAACACATCAGATTGCATTTGGTGACAATATTCTGGCACGAATTTACCCAAATCCTGCTATTGAAGAAATCAGCATTGTTTTTAGCAACTTACCTGAACATAGTAATCTTCAGATTAAAATTTATTCCTCAACGGGCGAAATTATGTGGAGCGAAAAGATTAACCAGGTTTCAGGGTCAATTATTAAGGCAATAGACCTCAATTCTTTTAAACCCGGAACTTACTTTGTCCTCATCCAAATTGGCTATAATAGCTATTTGAAAAAGATAATAGTAATGTAAATAATAATAATAAAATGAAAAAAATAATCCTTTTTATAACATTTGTATTGATTAACATATACTTCTTCGGACAGGATAATATTGGTGATGAGGACAACCCGGGTTTACCAAATATTATCCCACCATCCCCTACCGCATACGAATTGGGAAAATATGGGCAAATACCTGTAGGCTTATTTACAGGCACCCCCAATGTTAATATCCCACTTTATACTTACAGGACTAAAAATTTAGCCTTACCGATTTCTCTCAGCTATAGTTCAAATGGCCTTAAAGTTGACCAGCTTTCATCAAACGTTGGGCTTGGGTGGAGTTTGAATATTGGTGGCGTTGTTACAAGAATAGTACGTGACATTGATGATGATGAGTGTAACTTGTTTTTTCCTGAAGAAGATCTTGCCGGCTCACCAGGGAATAATCCAATGGCCCTGGAATATTTCCTTACTGCGTCTTCTCCTGACAATGATTCGGAACCGGATTTATACATGTATAATTTCAATGGACACACAGGAAAATTTGTATTCGATAACGACAAAAAGATAATTTTAATCCCCCATGACGACATCAGAATTGAAACCATTTATGATGACAATACTGAGAGGGGTGGTTTTAAAATTACAACTTCCGATGGTGTACAGTATATTTTTCTAACAAGGGAATTAACCAGGTCCTATTCATCAAATACCGGCAAACCACTGCCAACTTTTACATATAATACATGGTACCTTACAAGGATCATACATCCATTAGGGGATGAAATAAACTTTATATATGAAGGAAGTGGTTATACTTATACTTCCGGTATTTCAGAGTCTATAAATATGGTTGAATATCCGCAATCTGCATGCGAACTTCTGTATTCCCCAAATTTTACATTTCCGATAACATCTGTTGAGCATTATGCTAATATAACGGAAAAAAGAATAAACGAAATATATAGTAACAATCCCTATGATGGCAGCATACACATTACTTACGATGTTAACCATCCCGATCCTACCATACCCGGTTATGGAATTGTGAGTGATATTTTAATAAAAGACAAATCATCCACCGGGATAGAACAGTTTTCATTTGATTATTTTACAACGGACAACGATAGGATATTTTTAGAAAATGTAACTTTTCTGGATGTCTCAAAAAACTATCATTTTGATTATATAGAACCTACTGGATTTCCTGAAAGACTATCTTTTGGCCAGGATCATTGGGGCTATTTTAATGGAGAGGAGAGCAATTCAACATTGGTGCCAAAACCATTACACGAGAACTGGGAGGGTTATTTTGCAGGTTTTGAAAATGCAGCAAAAAGAAATCCTGAATTTGCGTATGCGCAAAAGGGCCTGCTTAATAAAATTACTTATCCAACCAAAGGATATAATCAATTTTTTTATGAGCTTAACTCCTATTATGGAGAAAAAATTATTTATCCTAATCCTGAAACAATATCTTTTCATGTTATAACAGATGAATTAACTCCTTCAGCTCAGGATATTCAATACATTACAAATGTTCCGTTTTCTCAAAAACTATACATTACAGGTTATAGTGTTGGCATTAATCCAGATTGCGAAACCAAAGACTTCCCTCCAGATACTAAGGCATATTTTAATATTTGGGATGATGAAGATGGAGTTTTCCTACTTCTAACAGGAACAAATCCTTTACATAGTACTTATGACCTGGAGATATTACCCGGAATGCTGGCTGAAACATATTATGCAAATATAGAAGAGGGTAAAAACTATACTTTAAAATTGAGGGTAAACAGTTTCTGCCTGGCCGCATATACACAGGTAAAACTTTTTACTGAAGAGCCACAAACCATTACAACAAACATTGAGACAGGTGGCTGTCGGATACAAAGGATAATTGCACACGATCCGGTTGAAGGGAATACGGAAACTACAAGGTATTATTATGGGCCGTTAACCAATAAAGAAAAGTCTTCAGGCGATCCCGGTAAGCCTCCAAAATACTTGTCTTTTATTGAACAGGGAATACTTTGTGAGAATGGGATGACAATGGAATTTGTAAATCGGCTTCTAGTTGCTTCAAGCAGTTTACTTTCCCTGTTTAATTCCGGCGGAAGCAACATTTATTATGAATATGTTACAGTGAGTAAAGGAAATGATAATTTTATTGGCGGGGCCGAAGAACACAGGTTTATAATTAACAGGGATCTTGAAGGGAACAATGTATGGGGCAATAATATTATTAATGCACCTTTAACTAATTTCGGTTGGGACAATGGATTAGAAAGAAAAGTAAGTTATTATAGAAAGGCCACAGATGGTTCATTATTGCCCACAAGTTCAAGTGAAAACTTTTACCGTACGGATGAGCGTAATTATGATGAAGCCTTTGGTTATACAATCCGTAAAAAATATGATTTACCTATTTTGGGTGAAATAGTTCATGAATGTACCGAGGAGGATATGACAAAATCCTGGGAATACACCACTTGCACCAATACAAATAAATATCATCACCATTCCTGGTTTCTTGTCCCGTTTGGCGAGGTGGTTTGTATCAATCTTTCTGGTGGTGGGCCAAATATGGAAACCGAAACCATTTATCACCCTTGTCGTGAATTTGAAGTAGGATATCTTTTAACCTACTCAAGGTATATTGAAAATTTGGACATCCTAACATACAAAAATATTTCATATTGGCATTATCTGTATAAAACTGTTTCAAAGCAATTTGATGAGGACGGCCTTAACCCGGTTATTGCTACTACCAGGTACTATTACGATAATGAAGAGCATTTGCAGTTAACCCGGAAAAGTACCTCGACCAGCTCGGGCGATAGCCTTGTACAAATAACATATTACCCAGATGATGTTACAGGCACTAATTCCTTGCCCGGCGGAAACCTGACCGGTGAGGAGTACGATGCAATTTGCGCATTAAAAAAGGATGAACAGTTTCGCATTGCAGAACCCATCCAGTCAGAATCCTATCGAAACTTAAATAAACTATACATAAACAGAACTAAATATAAAGATTGGGAGGACTTGATTTTACCTGAAGTCATTCAAAGATCAAAGGCCGGAAACCCGCTTGAAGACAGGTTTTATTATAAGCGGTACGATATAAAAGGAAATCCTGTAGCAGTGTCAAAAACTGATGGCATGGATATAACTTACCTCTGGGGCTACCAATACTCGAAAGTAATTGCCGAAATACAAAACAGTACATATGAACAGGTTATGAATAATCTCGGTGTTTTATACCCTCAACTTCAGGACAAATCGGATACTGAGCTAAGAACGATATTCAGCAACCTTAGGGAAAACATAGTAAATGCAATGATTACCTCATTCACCTACGATCCCTTGGTAGGCATAACATCCCAAACCGATCCGAACGGCAAAACCACCTTGTATGAATATGATGCGTTTGGAAGGTTGGAAACTGTGAAGGTGAAGGTGAAGGATGATGAAAGTAAAGTGATCAAGCACATGGATTATAAATATTTAGAACCATAAAAATGAGAGCAATGAAAAACCAAATCATACTTTTTTTATTGATCCTCCCTTATTTTGTTTTATCACAGAATGGGGATGATGGTTGGAATAATCGTGAACTGTGGGAATACGAAAATGATATTGAGGTTGCCCGTGAATCCCTGAAGCTAAAACCTGGTTTCAGTACGGCCGGGCATTCAAGCTTCAGGGCATACATTAACCCCGACCTGCCGTTAAATGGCGGGGTACCGGTTACCGATGGCGAATTTAACATGAACTACATCCGTACCTTTATGCCTATACACGATAATGCAACCCCCAACGAGCCGGAACACAATGGCCTTGATTATTCATTATGGGCCGAAAGTATAGTCTATTTCGATGGCCTTGGCCGGGAGTTACAGCAGCGGAAGACAAAAAAAACAATACCTGCCCTATGCCATAACCCAGGGTGGGGGCAATGGCCCCGGCGGCTATCGCTCCGATCCTTTTAGCGAACAGGTAACTTTTTATGGTGTGTATAACCCGGATGACCAGGAATATGCATTTTCGGTAAAAGAGTTTGATAATTCCCCTTTAAACAGGGTTATGAAACAGGCAGCACCCGGCGAGGCATGGAAACCGGATGGTGGGCACGAAGTGGAATTTCAATATTCAACCAATACCGGGAGCGCTGAAGTTTATATTCTTACAGTAACTGAAGATAATGAACTGAAAAAGAATGATTATTACGATGTTGGCAAACTCTTTAAAACAATTACCATCGATGAAAATACCGGGCAATCGATTGAATACAAAGATATTTCGGGCAGGGTGGTATGTACACAGGTTCATGAAGGGAGTGACTGGTTGAGGACCTATTATGCTTATGATGACTTTGGATTATTGCGCTATGTAATACCCCCCAAAGCTTATGCAAGTTTAACCCAAGGTGGATCATATGATACTTTCGATTTTGATGAGGACTGGATATTATCCCTCTGCTACTATTACGAATACGACAACCGGAAGCGGATGAAAATAAAAAGGCTGCCCGGCGCCTATGACATCTATGCCTACGACATATATATGGTCTATAATAAAAGAGACCAGCTTGTATTAACACAGGATGGAAAATTAAGGCAGGAAGACGCAGATTTATGGCTGTTTATGAAATATGATGTTTTTAACCGGCCTGTGATGACTGGAATTTACGACCATGAAACCGGTGTTTCACAGGAAGCCATGCAAGCCGAGGCAAATAGCGATGAATATTCATTATATGAACAATTCGACCTTGCATTTGAACATGGTTATACTAACGACGCTTTCCCGAAAATCGAAAATACAAATCCTGAAATACAAACCCTGACCTACTACGACAATTACGGTTGCCTCGGTTTGGAGAGCTACCCTGCTGATTATGCTTTTCAGGACAGTGAACTGAATTTTGATTACCTGGAAGATAATTCATATACGACCAAAACCAAAGGATTTGTAACTGCCGTTAACACAAAAGTCCTCGAACACAATGGCCTGACAGTAGAAGATGATTGGTTACTCAGTATAAACTATTACGACATATATGGCCGCACAGTACAGGTAATTTCCGACAACCACCTCGGTGGGATAGATATCTTTTCGAGCAATTACAACTTTACAGGTGAGTTGCTGCAAAGCAAAGAAAATCACGATA
>NIVA01000006.1 GCA_002254335.1 Bacteroidetes bacterium 4572_114
TTCAGGGTCAGACAAAGCTGCATTGGCCAGGATAAAATCAAACCGGTCGTCCATCCCGCCGGTCGATGCACATCCGTTTGACGTGGTATGTGTAGATTGGGAATGTACCTCTGCATAATACCCGTTGTTATGCCAATTTCCCACCAATCCTGCCGGGTCAGCAAAATTGTAAACAGGATCAGGGTTTTGTGTAAGGTTCGCCCAGGCCTGTTCGCTGCTATTTTGCATATTGAAATCACCAAGCATCAGACAGGGTTCTGTGATTTGATGATCCTCGATATATTGCATGACATCGGCAGTCATTTGCGCACGTTTATCCTTATCAGAAGCTGTTGAGCCAGCTTTAAGGTGTGCAACTATACAGTATAAATAAATGTTGTTGCGGCCTTTTGTCTCTCCATCTTGTTTATAATAAAGCTTATAAACATTAATGTCCCTTACTATTGAAACAATGGCATCCTGGCCGGCCAGGCCAAGTTTATCACCATTGAAATAGAGCATATTTACAATATTGGAATTATTATAATTTGTAGTACCTGACTTTTCGTAATAGTCTCGCCCCGAAACATTCAGGGCATCATCAAGCAGTAATTGATGGTAGTAGGTGTTAGGTGTGATCTCGTTAACGGTAATGATATCGGGCACAGAATAGTCGATAATCTCTTTCAACCATTCAACCTTAGCACCCGGATCGTTATTTGCAAGGGTGCAGTAATCGGTAAAATTCCCAAAATTGAGCAAGTTGTACTGCATCACCTTCAGGGTATCCTGCGAATGGGCAAATAATATATTGATCAGCAGAAAGAAAACAAGAAATCCTCGTTTCATTATTCAGTAGTTTTATTTGCGGCTAAATTAAGCGTATTTTTTGTAATTATTTGGGTTGTTGTTCTATTTTCAGAGTCATTATGACCCCATCCCCAACCCTTCCCCTGCCCTGTCCGCCGCTTCGCTTTGGCAGGCGGAGAAGGGAAGGGAGTTCCACCGCACCGGCCAGTGCGGTGGGAGATAAAAATAAAACCCCATCATTCCCAAAATTCAGGAGCAGATAAGGAACCTCCTTCCAAACGGCAGTCGAAGCATACCCTTTCATCAGCCATTGCCCAACCGAGGAACATGATGTCGTCGATGTAAATCGGCCAACTGCCCTCAGGTTCAAACTCAATAAATCGCAAGTCAAAGTCAGGTGGACAGATGTCGTAATAAAACTCGAGGGGCGGACGGTCAACAAAAATCCGCTTTTCTGTAGTGCCGGCAACAATGAAATATCCCAAAACAGGTTTATCAGGATTATTGGCATCGTGCATGTTCCCAAGGATTTGAAAAGGCTGTTGTGCCCACATATCCCCTTGTTCGATATTCTGTTCCTTTATGGCATTATAAAAATTAAAAGTGCCTTCCGAAATGCTTAACTGTTTAACCAATACGCTATATTTTATGCTCAACCTTTTTGTTGCAGTCGATACAAAGTGCAGTGGAAATTGGTTAATGGCAGTTGGGCCAAGGTATTTTGTGGAAGCAAATAAGATTTCGTCCACCTTTGTTGTCCGCCAGCAGGTACGCAGTGAATCGGGGTCAGGATAAGGAATGAACTCACCTTCCCAGGTATAATCAATATCAAAGTCGGACCTATATTTGTATGTTTCTGATAGCCGCCATAAATAATAACAGGAATCATTTACTTCGCTGTGGTTTTCAACATAAAACTGAATACCGGGAAAATCGTTGTCATTTTCTGAATTATCAGGAGATTCTAATATACCAAAAACGGAATCTATTGGTGCCGGGGCATTTAACCGGCAAACATCTGAAATGTAACTTTGGCCATTGGGCAGGTTTATATGCAGTTGATACCCTTTACCAACCTGCCCCCGAAAAGAGGTATCCGCGGCCTTGTATGTACCAGGCACAGTTTCCAACAGATGCTGTACCATCACTTGATTATCATCAGTAATAAAAAGTCCCCCACCACCAACCGGGATAAATTTCTCGTTGTTAACAGGGCTTGCAATTGATAGCCTGACAACTATCGGATCACTGCCATTTGTCAACAGCCCATCCACAACAAGCAGGTTTTCATACTTATCCAGTTCGGGCATGTATTTGTCAACACAGGAGATAGTGCAAAAAAGTAGTAATAGTATCCAAAGTAAATTCTCAATCCGCATGGTTTGCAATTCTAAAATCTTTGTTTTCACAATAAGCAGTGTCATGATTTGCCAAAAGTATTCATTAAACAACTTGCACATCGGCAAAATATTATTTTGAGATTAAAAGTAGGGAGTTGCATTTTATTTCTATTTTTATCCAAAAACAAAACTTTACTAACATGAAACAAATTTTACAATCTTTTGAAAACAATATTGGCACCATTACCTTTAACAACGATGATAAACGTAATGCCCTGACTTTTCAACTCCTGGACGAGTTAATAGAGGCCCTTGATGAATTTGAAAAGAGAGAGGCCAGGGCAGTTATCCTCAGGGCCAAACCCGGAAGCAAGGTTTGGTCGGCCGGTTTATTTATTGATGAACTGCCGAATGCCGGAGAGGACCCTTTATCTTACAACCATCCCCTGGAACGTGCTTTAAGGGCAATTGAAGGTTTTCCGGCACCAATTATCGCGATGACAGAGGGAAGTATCTGGGGTGGTGCCTGCGACCTGGCAACTGTTTGCGACATCATCATCGGGACAAAGGACACCACTTTCGCAATAACCCCGGCAAGATTGGGTGTTGCATACAACTCCAGCGGCATTATGCATGTGATCAGGGTTTTTGGCCTACACACCGCCAAGGAGATGTTTTTTACGGCCAAACCCATTTCTGCCGAAAAGGCCGAACGAATGGGAGCACTTAACCATTTAGTGCCGGCCGAGGAAATTGAAGAATTTACCTATAAAATGGCAAAGGCCATTTGCTTCAACTCGCCGTTAAGCGTTTCGGTGGCCAAGAAACAAATAAATGTACTGGCGCAATCAACACCGATAAACCCTTCAACATATGAATTAATTGATGAATTGCGTTTCAAAGCTTTTAACAGTAAAGATTTTATGGAAGGGAAAAGGGCCTTTAAGGAAAAGCGGCGGGCCAGGTTTACCGGTGAGTGATACTCTATTCCCTAAGCGACCTGGAGTCGCTTGTGGAATTTAGTACGCTTAGGGAATTTAATTAACTTTACCACTTTGAATGATGAGTGAACTTAGTCTGAAAAAAAATATTTAGGTGGATAGCTGTCTGACAGTTTGATTTAAAAGCCAAGCACTTAATACTTTAACTTCAGGATGTAGTTTAGGGGGTAACTGTCTGACAGCTTTATGGACCGAACTCATGAAAGAAACAGAAAACCTAACATAAATACAAATGAAACCCGCCAAATTTATAATTTTGATCGTGACCCTTTCGGTAGCATTTCTTTTTTAACCTTCCTGCAAAAAAGAGGAAACAGTGCCCTGTTGCGGCAAGCAAGCTATAATTATCGGCACCGGTGTTAGGATTGACGATGCAATGGCAATCCTTTATTTATTGCAACATCCCGGCCTGGATATCCTTGGATAACCATCTCAAGAACGGGAATGTCGCACATGGGGCCTACAACCGAATCACACTGGATTTATTTGCCCTGGCAGGAACTATCGAATCTATTTATGTTATGGGAGGTCCTGGTCCCTTTGGATGCAACTAACCATGCACCTATAACCACCGAATTCTACAATCGTCTGGCCAATGACCATTAAACACCGGAATCGAAATTTGTATATGATATGTTAAGTGAGTTGAACGCAGGTGTTGATACCATTTATTTCTGGGTCTCATTGACCGCTTGGAAAGCAAATTAAAGGCCGATAGGAAAATACCATGCTGTCGGCTAATATTCTTATGCCAACCGTAGTAAAATTTCAAAAAAAAAGCCCGCCAAAGCATAACGCTTTGGCGGGCGGTCGTGGAGCTGCAGGGAATCGAACCCTGGTCCAAACAAGCAGCAATAAAGCTTTCTACATGCTTAGGTTGTCATTGGTTGTCGGGAGAGGGCAGGGGACAAACACCCAACCCAGACCTTAGCTTCTTAATTTCATCATCTGCCCGAAGCCTGCAAATGACTATCCCCGAATTGCTTCACCCCGAGATCAGGCAGGAACAGGGCAGGTCCGCCTGCGGAGCGTCCCGTCAAGGCTCCTTGAGCCTGGATTAAGCATAATCTACTAAACTTCGATTAGGCTGCGAGAGCGTAATTTGAATTGCCAGTTATAGGCTTTAAGATAGTTTTTACGGGCCACATCTATAATGCCCGGCATGCTTACAGTACCACTTCCTTGCTGTCAAATCCAGTCAGCCCCATGATGTAAAAGAACATTTCAATGATTATAAACGGCTGCAAAGTTAGTATAATTTTGTGGGGAGGGGGATTTTTTTTTTGGGGAATGTTGGGGTATAGGGAAATAGGAATAGTGGAATAATGAGTTCAATTGTAGGGACATATATCTTTCTCAATGATTATTAATGTTGATTTTACCCTGAATATTATTGAACTCCCTCAACTTTCAAAACTTCTCTCCACTAAATTTGTTTATTATTTTAGGCTCTTAAAGGTCACTAATGCTAACATGTTAACGATGTTTTCAGACGAAGATTTTCGCTGGTCGAACGGATTTTTAATCCGTTGTATCCGTGTAAACCTGCATCGGTTTTTTCAAATTCCCCGTAGGGCTTTCATTTTCAAACGGACATAGTCCGTCCGTCTGGATTTGCACATCACCATCCCGACCCCGATAACTATCGGGGTTCGGGATCAAATTAATGTAGTACCTTTGAATTCTTAACAAAAACCTTTAAAACTTGTCATTATGGAAATTAAACAATTTACTGAAAACCCAAAAGTAGTTAACCTGCTCCTGGGCCTAAAAGCAGAAAATATTCATGAAAAGCAATTTTCGGATGTGCTCGACGATGAAGGAAACCAATATGTTGAACTGGTGATGGAAGGTGGCGGCGTTTTGGGCGTTGCACTTATTGGTTACAACTATGTGCTTGAGCAAATGGGCTTGCGGTTTTTTAGCCTGGCGGGCACATCGGCCGGGTCAATCAATTCGTTGCTGCTGGCCGGCATGGGCGATGTGTCGCAACCAAAAGCCGAAAAACTGGTGGATGTGCTGGCCAATAAAGACCTGATGGAATTTGTTGATGGCGACGACGATGCACAGGATTTTGTGAAAGCCCTAGTAAAAAAGGCCAAGATCATGAAATTGATGTGGAAAGGCTGGCAGGTAATCGATAACATCAGGGACGATAATGGGCTGAACCCGGGAAACAATTTCCTGGATTGGCTGACAAGCATCATGAAGGACAACCAAATTATTAACACCAAAGACCTGGAAGAAAAATTTGGCACTATACCTAAAGGCCTGAAAATAAGGGAAACCGTGGACAGGACAATTGACGGCCTGAAACCCAGGTTTGCAGTTATTGGCTCAGACCTTACCACCGGCACCAAGGTTGAGTTCCCTAAGATGCGGGCACTGTATTGGGAAGATGTCGATAAAGTGAACCCGGCCATCTATGTTAGGGCATCAATGTCGGTTCCGTACTTTTTCCATCCGTTGGTTATCGAAAATATGCCACAGGGGCCAAAGGCCATCGAAAACTGGCGCAACATGGCTAAGTTCAGGGGCACGCCCCCAACCGAAGCATACTTTGTTGATGGCGGGCTGATGTCGAACTTCCCCATTGATATTTTCCATAAACGGTCGATTGTCCCCCGTATGCCGACTTTTGGTGTCAGGCTTGGCTTCGACCGCGATTCATCCAACAAAATTACCAATGCTTTTAATCTTTTTGGGGCTATGTTCAACTCCATCAGACATTTGCACGACTATGATTTCATCTTGAGAAACCCCGACTACAATATGCTGGTTCAAAGCATCGATATTGGCAACCACGATTGGCTGAATTTTGGAATAGAAGACGAGGCCAAGATTGACCTATTTATTAGAGGGGCCGAAGCCGCTGCAAAGTTCCTGAGAAAATTCAATTGGGCCAAATACAAAAATGTAAGGCAAATAGTGATGGACCAGGAAAAGGAATTTACCGATGCCAGGGAAAAAGGCATGATTTAACCCATGATCTTTTCACCTTTTACCTTTGCAATTTCTTTATGGGGTTTTTTAGGATGTGGGGCAAAAGTACCTGGTTTGACCTTCAATATATTTTTATTGTTCAGTTGTTTTACGGTAGGTATAAAGTGATTTGTAGATTTAGATATTCCAGATAACGAAATATAATGTCCATGATGTTTAAGCCCTAAAACTTTTAATAGTTGTTGCTGGTCAATTATCGTTGGACAATTCGCCGAAGGCAAATGTTTATGGCATCCACACTGATCAAGTAAAATGTGTTGTGAAGGGATATTGAGCGATCTCATCCCATACACTTTCGGAAACATGTCTAAAACACAGGCTACGTTCACAAGGCCTATATTGGGGTTGGTTTCCAATGCACTCAGCCATTTCGAAAAGTCTAATGAACCTGATATCAATTGCACTTCAGCCCCAGATCCCTCTATTGACCTACTGATATCATTTATCTGACAATCCTCACTGCATCCGGTGCAACTAATTTCAATGCCGTCACTATTCAACTTACATTCAACCGATTTAGGGCGGCACAAACTGGTAGGGAGCAGGACGACCTTTCTCGTTGTCTTATCAAATTCCCCTTTTAACTCACGGTTGAATATCTCTGTGGCCATCATATAAAAAAAATATTCAACCTCGGCACGTTTGTAATTATTGGCAGCTTCACGGTTTTTGTACTTTCTTTTGTGTTTATTCACACTTAGATTTACACTCTGTAAATAATTTCCCAGGACCGGACTGGCCATCGAAACAAAAAGTTTTTCCAATTCAATTGCATTTGAGATGAACCTGGCAATGTAGATGGGCGATTTTTTTTCAAGAAACACCAACCAATTATTTAGGCGTTTCACCTCTTCTGTGAAATTTTTGCTGGCATCAAGCCAATTTATCAACCTGATGATGTTTTCGTATATCGGGATCAATTCATAGGTTTTGTTTTTCTTATATAAACGCGAAACAGCAACTTTTCCGCGTATTTTATCAATAAAAGGTTTTAGTGTTTTTGATTGGTTTCTTATCTGATAAAGGGCATTACATAATGAATGTAATACCCGGTTGATATTGGCCGAATAACCGGAATATTTCCTCCAAAAGATACCAAACATCAGATATTCAATATGATATTCGTTCAGGCTTCGTGGTTTTTCGATTTGATGAGTGGTTATAAATTGCCTAAGTTCCTTTGCAATATACATAGAAGCATGGCTTTGTGACGATTTTAAAAATTTATCGGTAAAATTTTTAAGTATAATATAAAAACCCCCTCTGGAACCGTCATCCAGTTTTGAAAAATAAAAAAAGTTCCCCATTTTTTGCCAGGTATAAAAATTTGTGGATGCGAATATCTATAAAAAATGACAAAAACAAGAATAAAATCGTAAAAAGTTATCAACTTGTCTTTTTTATTAAATTTAAAAACCATACAAGAACAAAACGAAAATATCAATATTGTCGCTCCAATTGATGTTCAAAAATGCACCTGCCCCCGATAAACGAGTTTATCCGTGGGTGTCATAAATCAAATGAATTTTCCATCCATGTGCCTTAATCTGCAAGCAGTAAAGTATTATTGGCATTTCACCGGTTTGGTGGGGATATTCCCACATTCTTTCCTAATTTTGCACACTATTTAGATGCTACATGAAAAATCATTTTTACCATATATTTCTGTTCCTGTTTTTTTTGGCAGCCCCCTATGCTAATTCTATTGGTCAAAGCCAACCGGACCGCCTGGTGCTGTTATTGGGTGAGAAACGCGAAGCCAGCGAAAAAATAGATATCAGCACAAAAATTGCCTACTATTATTTAGATTCGCTAAATGATGTTCAAAAATCAAAAGAATATGCCTGGGGGGCCAAAGATTTGTCCATTAATGAAGGATTGGAAATTTCGGCAGATTTATATCTTATAATTGCTCGTTTACACGGCAGGCTGATGACCCCATACGCAGGTGTGGAAGCTGCCGAAATGGCTATTAAGGCCATCCCTCCGGGCAATATTACTAAGTTGGCCGAAGCAAATAATATAAAAGCCTACATGTTATTGCATAGCGGAAGGTTTATGAATGCCTTAAATTTATATAACGAAAATTTGAAATTTTGTAAAATAAATAACCTTGACCAATATATTGCCAGGGCTTATCTTGGCCTGGCCAACACAAATGGAGGTATAGGCAACAAAACTAAGGAGATATTTTATGCTGAGAAATACCTTGATAAAGCGATAGAAATTCAAGATTATGAAAAAATTGCCGAAGCCAATTTCAGATTAGGTGAAATTTACCTGCATGACAGTGCATTTAATTTATCTGAGAAATATTACATACTTTCTTTTGAGGCCCAAAAAAGCCTTAACGATACCGGCCGGATGGCTTTTAACCTGTTAAGGGTTGCATGGGTGAACTACCTTGACGGAAAGCATAACCTGGCGATTAAAAGGTTTAAGGAAGCACTTAAATATTCTAAAATAGCGAAAAGGCCAACAAGTAGTACCAATGCATTGGGGAACCTTGGGACTATTTACAGGGATATTGGCGAAATAGACACCGCACTTATATATTATAAGGAGAGCCTTGAACTGTCGGAAGAAGTAAAGGATTATTATAATCTTTCATGGGTTTATAAAGATATGAGTGATATGCTTGCCGCCAACAACGACTATGTGCAAGCTTATGAATATTTTAAATTATTCAAAACATACAATGATTCGTTGGACAACCAGAGGTTTAGGTTGGGCCTTGAGCAGGCCAGGACATTATATGAAGCCGACAAAAAGCAACGTGACCTGCAGTTGATGTCGGTTACATTGGAGCAGCACCGCACTTTTGTTTACGGCTTGGGTGCAGCTATTATCTTGCTGGTGATTATTGCATTTCTTATCCTGCGGCAAACCAGGCTAAAATCGGGGAAGCGTATCTCGGAAATGAACCATAAAATTTCGGAGATAACCCAGCAAAACCTTCGTCAGCAAATGAACCCACATTTTATTTTTAATACGCTGAATTCCATTCAATACTACATGTACCAACATGATAAACTCTCTACCAATCAATATTTAACCAAGTTTTCGAGCCTCATCCGCCGGACACTGGAAAATTCGAGGCACACATCCATTTCGCTAAAGGATGAACTTGAAGCACTTGAACTTTACTTAGAACTGGAATCCATCAGGTTTAAAAACAAATTCAGTTACCAAATTTCAATTGATGAAGAAATTGACCTTATCGACCATAAAATCCCTACCATGCTTATTCAGCCTTATATCGAAAATGCCATCGGCCATGGCCTGATGCACAGGGACGAGGGCGGGATTTTGACCATTGACCTTAGCCTTGAAGATTTTTGTATTGCCTGCACCATTGAGGATAACGGTATTGGCCGTGAAGCTGCCATGATTATCAAACAGCAGAAAAACGGGGGCCATAAATCTCTGGGGACCACAATTACCGAATCGAGGCTAAAGCTGGTAAACGACTTTTATGGAAAAAAAATGCGGGTGGAATATACCGATCTACGCAATAATCAAGGAGAACCTGCCGGAACAAAAGTGAAAATTTATATACCAATAATCACATGAATTTATTAAAAGCAGTTATAGTTGACGATGAGCCGGATGCCGTCAATTTTACAAAGGCTATTATTAGAGACCATTGTAAAAGCCTGCAAATAGTTGGCACGGCACACTCGGCAAAGGAGGGTGTGAGCGTGATTAACGAAACCCATCCGGACATAGTATTTCTTGATGTGGAAATGCCCCGGGGCAGTGGTTTTGAGTTGCTTTCTCAATTTCCGGGCAAAAGCTTCGATGTCATCTTTATCACAGCTTTTAACCATTATGCCATCCAGGCCATAAAATTTAGTGCCGTTGATTATATTTTAAAGCCCATCAATATCAGGGAACTAATATCTGCTATTGATCGCGTAATTGAAAAACGATCGGTGCAGGATTATAAAAGCCCAGGTTATAGCACACTATTCGAAAACCTGAAATCAGCTATTCCGAGTAAACTGGCCATTCCCACCTCCGATGGCATGGAATATCTGAACACAAAAAAGATACTTCGCCTGGAAGCTGACGGCAGTTACACCCATTTTTTTTTGGTTGATGGCAGGAAAATCTTAGTCTCGCGCAACCTAAAGGAATATCACGAATTACTTACGGATAAAAACTTTTTCAGGCCCCACAACTCCCACCTCATCAACCTTGAGTTTGTGAAGAAATATATCCGTCACGATGGCACATCAATAGAATTGACAGATGGCACACAAGTACCGTTGGCAAGAAGTAAAAAAGAGATGTTTTTGATCCATATGGAACGGTTGGCCAGGTGAAGGATTTAGTTTCAGTTTTGTCCAATCATCAGTCAGCAGTCTTCATAATCGACAACTTGAAACCTGCGAAGCAAAGCAAGCCCGTATGGGAAACCTAAAACCCCTTACCGATTATGATAAGGTTCGCTTCGCAAAATCGTCATGGCACGGTAGAATTGTTCCATAAAAATAAGCCTGATAATTTGGTGGGAAAATGTCATTTTCGACAGTGATAACTGGTGGTCGGCACGTTGATAAACATTTGGGGAGAATCCATAAGCACCACCAATAACAAAAATTAACTGCCTGGTACCTAAATTCATCTTATTTTGAATGAACCCGGCAAATTCCGTTGAGTTGTAAGATTTACCTTTTTCATCTAACAAAATAACTGTGTCCTGGTTTTTCAGGCTTTTTAAAATTAGTTCCCCTTCAAGGGTTTTTATTTCGGAGGGGGACAGGCTTTTATTTTTTTTTAGCCCACTTATGGTTTGATCTTCAAAGGGCAGGTAATGGTTAATCCGATTTTTGTAAAGGCCGTAACCAGTTTCGATAAAACTTTCCCGGGTTTTTCCAATCATCAGTAATTTTGTTTTCATGTTTTTTAAGACGCTGATTGCGCGAATTTATTATGATTTTTTGTTTTTGGAAGGGATGGAAACCCTGATTTAAAGTACCAGGGCCGCCATCCCTTCCACATTCAACTGAAACACACGGCAGTCAGCAGTCTTCGTAATCGATAAACCCGAAACCTATTTCAAAATTTTAATCTCATGTGTAATTTCAGCAACTTTAATCAGCATGGCCGTTACACCACAATATCTGTCTTGTGACAGGTTGATGGCTTTTTCCAGTTTTGGCAAAGGAAGATCTTCGCCCCTAAATTCATAAACAATTTTAATCTTGTTATAATATTTAGGGTGCTCCTGTGTCATTTCAGCGGAAACTACGACATTAAAATAATCGGGCTTCACCCGCATTTTCTTTAATATTGAAATTACATCCATTCCGGTGCAACCACCCAATGATGCCAGCGTTAAAGGCTTCGGGCGTGGGCCACGGTCTTTTCCGCCTACACTTTCATCTGCATCAATAATAAATTTATGGTTGTTAACTTCAACCTCAAATGCCATATCCTCTACAAAGGTTATCTCTGCTACTTTATCCATAGTCTTAATTTTATATTAGTAATTTTGGCCACAAAAATACAAATTATCGGTTTGGTCATTGGTTTCTCGGGTTTGCTCAGAATAATTGAATGAAAATGTGGGATAAATTAAATAAATTGAGGCAGGAGTATTTGGACTTAGGCATAATCAATTCAATAGATTATGAAAAGTTTAACATGGTCTCTATCGTTTATAATTCAACAAAGATCGAAGGGTGCTCATTGGATGAAAATGACACAAGGATGCTTATTGAAAAAGATATTACTGCAAAAGGAAAACCATTAAAAGACCACCTGATGGTTAAAGACCATTTTGCTGCATTTCTTTTTTTAAAACATCAAGCCAAAAAGAAACGGAAACTATCCGTGGATTTCATCAGGGAAGTTAATGGGTTGACCATGAAAAATACCGGTGGCATAATCAATACGGTGTTAGGTAGTTTTGATTCTTCTAAAGGTGATTTAAGATTGCTCCAGGTTTATGTTGAAAAGAAATATTTCCCGGATTATTCAAAAGTCCCAAAATTGTTGACCGCCCTCTGTGAATCAGTAAATAATAAAATTGATTTAGTGAAAGGGGACGGAATTTTAAAGCTCTCATCTGATCTTCATTATAATTTGGTAAACGTGCATCCATTTGCCGATGGCAACGGCAGGTCGTCCCGGTTGTTTATGAACTACATCCAAATGTACCACAATGAACCGTTGGTAAAAATTTTTACCGAAGACAGAAAAGAATATATAGAGGCCCTCAACAAAACTGAAGAGCAGGATAACCCCGAGATTTTCCGTGGGTTTATTTGCAATCAACAGATTAAATTTTACAAAGCCGAAATCAGGAAATTTAAGGAAAAAGATAGTAATTTCAGGTTGATTTTATAAATAGTAGCTCAACCCCGTACGAACGGGATTGTTGAGAACATCCTGTAATCACCTTTACTGCAATACCTAAACTCATACTGAGTTTACATACCAATTAACTAATGTTTTTACCGGCCAAACCTTCCTGGTCTCTTGAAAAAACTGCGAAGTGACGGGTGTCGGGTGCCGGATGTCGGGTGAAGGAAGCCAGGCGCAACTTGAAACTTGAAACCTGAAACAGCAAGAGGGTTTTAACGTTTCCATGTCCTGCGGACGATGGAAAGTTTTACTCCTACTCCTTTCATTTCACTGATTTTCCAATATCCTCCAGTCCCGAAATCTTTCCAGATTGGAACAAAGTCAACATTCTTTATTCAGCAGTCAACAGTCTTCATAATCGACAACTTGAAACCTGCCTGCCCGCCGAAGCGAAGCGAAGGAGGGAAACCTGCAAACTCCCCCCTAAACCCACTTCACCAAACAAAAATCTTGTCTGTGTGGCATCAATTCATGTTTTGGGAATATGCGGAACGAATAACTATATGACCCGGCCTGAAAAGGTGGAATCTCAACGGCATAGGTGGCACTCTTGTCTTTGATGCTTTTCAGTGGCATCTCTTTCGAAAACAGGATTTTATTCACCCTCCCGTCTTCTTTTTTACCAAAGAGGATTTCCACACCCAAATGTTCGGGCGCTATGCCGTTGGTGTAAATGGTTACCTCGGTCGAAAAATTATCTTCCAATGTTAGTGTGCCATGCGAAGAATCGGGGACCATCAGCTTTTCAAGTTTTATCTCGTGCCATTTTGCACGCATCTCAGATTTCCATTGGGCATAACCCTTTGCCATTTTGTAGAAATCGCCGTTTACCTGTCCTGCCCTGGCAATCAACTTTGAATAAAACTTTTGCCTGTAATCTTCCAGCATCCGCTTCATGGTGAATTGCGGTGCAACTTCCGAGATTGTATTTTTAATGTACTGGACCCATTTTTCGGGCACCGCTTCATTGTTCAGGTCATAAAACAATGGTAATATCTCATCCTCAAAAACATTGTAAATAATCTCGGCATCCAGTTCATCCTGGAACTGTTGGTTTGCATAAGTACGGGCCTCCTTAATGGCAAAACCGGCATTTTCCTTGTAGCCTTCGGCCCACCAGCCATCGAGGACCGACAGGTTCACAACGCCGTTCATCACCGCTTTTTCGCCACTTGTGCCCGAAGCTTCCAACGGACGTGTTGGGGTGTTAAGCCAAATGTCAACCCCGGGGATTAGTTTATGGGCAAGTTCCATATTGTAGTTTTCGATAAAAACCACTTTTCCGATAAACTCATCAGTCTTAGAAATCTCAATAATCTTTTTAATCAGGTCCTGGCCCATTTTATCGTTGGGGTGCGCCTTGCCGGCATAGATAAATTGTACGGGCCTGCCGGTTTCATTCACAAGTTTGGCCAACCGTTCAAGGTTAGAGAAAAGGAGCTTCGCCCTTTTATAGGTGGCAAACCTCCGGGCAAAACCAATTGTCAGCGCATTTTCATCAATCGAATCAACGGTCTTGATTATTAGTTTCGGGTTTTCCTGTCGCCTGGTCATTTCATTGTTCACCCGTTGCTTCACATAATCAATCAACTCTTTTTTCAGTTGTTTCCGTGTTTCCCAAATATCCTTATCGGCCACGTGCTGAATGCCTTTCCACATATCAAAATCAAGCTGCCTGCTTTTATAATCCTGGCCAAAGGTTTTATTATACATCAATTTCCAGGGTTTGGCGGCCCAGGTTGGCAAATGCACACCGTTGGTCACGTAGCCAATGTGCAACTCCTTTGGGTAATAACCGTCGTACAGGTTGGCAAACATTTCCTGCGAGACACTTCCGTGTAAACGGCTAACACCATTAATCTCCTGCGAAAGCCTGGCCGCCAGCACACTCATCGAAAACTTTTCGTTGTGGTCATTTTCCTTCACCCTTCCCAGGTCCATCATCTCATTCCAGCTAATGTTCAGCCTTTCGGGATAATGGGAAAAATATGTCCTGAGCAAATCCTCATGAAACACATCGTGGCCGGCGGGAACGGGTGTATGCGTTGTAAACAAAGTAGATGACCTGACCACCTCAACGGCATTTGGGAAAGTAAGTTTTTCATCTTGTATAAGATACCTGAGCCTTTCCAATCCACTAAAGGCGGCATGGCCTTCATTGCTATGAAAAATGGTTGGTTTTATCCCTAAGGCTTCCAACATCCTCACGCCCCCGACCCCAAGCAGCATTTCCTGTTTTAGCCGGTTCTCCCAATCACCGCCATACAACTGATGGGTTATTGAGCGGTCAAATTCTGCATTATCATCAAAATCGGTGTCCATCATGTACAGCGGGACCCGCCCCACATCGCAGCGCCAAATACGTGCATAAAGCGTCCTGCCCGGCAAACCAATACTAATCTTTAACTGTTCGCCATCTTCATCAAGGACTTTAGAAATTGGTAGTTGCGAAAAGTTTTGAGGTTTGTATTCCGCCACCTGATCGCCAAACAAGGATATACTTTGCTGGAAATAACCAAAACGATAAATCAACCCTACGGCCACCAGGTTTTCGTTTGAATCACTACACTCTTTCAGGTAATCGCCGGCAAGTATCCCAAGCCCGCCCGAATATGTCCTCAGGCTTTGATGCAGGCCATATTCCATACTGAAATAGGCGATACTGGCTTTTGGTTTATTTTTACTTTCGGTTAGATAAGCCTTAAATTTGGAATTAGTTTCATTATATTTTTCAAGAAACACTTCATTCTTTTCAAGTGCCCGCCATTGCTTTACAGTTAGAGAGTTGAGTAGTTTAATGGGATTTTGCCCTGACTTTTCCCAGGCCCCCTTATCAATGGATTCGAATAATTCGGTAGCTTTATAATTCCACGACCACCACAGGTTTCCCGATAGTTGTTGCAGGCCTTTTAGCTTTTCAGGGATACTGGGGTCGATCATAATGCGTTTCCAAACCGGAATATCATGGAAAGGCGCTTCGGTAAGTTGAGGAAGTTTTTCTTTTCTAAATTTAACTGTAATGGTCTCGCTGCGGTTAGCCACCTTTGCAAGGGCGATAGACCAGGCTTCATAATAATGTGAAATAAACTTTTCCCAAACCGCCTTTTCGGCAATGTTATGGGCATCATCACGAATTGCTTTTATTTCTTTTGGCCCTTTGGAATGAATATTTAATATTGATGTTGCAATTTCATCCACTATCTCGCCATCGTTGTCATCCAGCCTGTTGGCGATGATTACACTTTTATGGTTATCCTTGAAATTTTCGCTTACCCATTGCCCGAAGCCCGCCTGGCATGTGGTGAGTGTAGGTATCCTGAAAGCAATACTTTCTAATGGGGTGTAGCCCCACGGCTCGTAATAAGATGGAAACACCGTAAAGTCGAAACCCATCAACAGGTCGTAATATGGCAGGTTAAAGATACCATCGTTGCCGTTGAGGTAAGCCGGGACAAAAACGATTTTCACCTTGTCGTGGGGCAGGTTGCCCAAACCGTTCTGGTTGATTTTCTGAAGTATGGCATCATGGTGCTCATCATACAACCCGTGTGTAAGGTATTGATGCGACAATGGATTATCAAAATCGGTGTGGTCAATCCTTTTCAACAGCTCCGGCACCGGGCCGGTTTGGTTTGCCGGGATTTTAACAAAAGCGATTATTTCACGGTCAGGTTTTTCTTTGCTTATCTTGCCAATTGCATCAATAAAAAGATTAATGCCTTTGTTCCTAAATTCGTACCGCCCACTTGTAATAACAATAAAGGTTTCCTCTGAAATTTTTTGATTGAAGAGGGCTTCTGTAATATTAAAAATTACCTTCCTTGCCCTGGCCCTTTTTTCAAAGTAAACAGCTTCGTCAGGGAGCAGTGATTTTAAAAATCCATTGGGAGTGACCACATCGACTTTTGTACCGAGCAATTTTTCGGTTTCATTTGCCGTGGTTGAGCTTACGGCAGTAAATGCATCAGCATTGCCGGCAGCGGCTTTTTCGAGGGAAAACCTGGAAGAGATACCAAATTGCCTGGCCATGTCCGCACCATTATATTGATCCATTTCTCCATATAACGGAAGGTTGTTTCCTGCAATTGAGCGGCCAATAGTTGTTGCATGTGTAGTAAAAACTGTGGCAATATGTGGGGCAAACTCGTTGAGATAAAGCACGCCAGACCCTGTCATCCATTCATGGAAATGGGCAACTACTTTATCAGACAATGAAAGGTGAAAACCCACAAAACTTTCAATCACCTTACCTACGGCGTATCCAAACATGGCAGGTTCTACATAATCCCACTGTCCGCTTATCGAATCTACTTTGTATTTTTCCCAAAGGTTGAAGAATATTTTGTCCTTTTCGGGAAACAGGGCAGTAAAATCCACAAGTACCGCAATGGGTTTACTATCCACGTTCCAACGTCCAATCCTGAAATAAAGGCCTTCGCCGGCAGCACTTTCGCGCCAGGCCGGAAACAGGTTTTTATCTTCAATAAAATCGGGGTTACTGTGGGTCTCTTTCCAAACGTCCGGCCCAACGGTAATATAGCTGTCCCCGTATTCGGCCTTTATTAGTGGGGCTTTGGTTGACAATACCGTGTAAATGCCACCGATCATATTGCAGATTTCCCAACTGGCCTCGAAAATATAATTTGGTTTTTTCATAAATCTATGTTTTGCCGCGAATGCGCGAATGATCAAATGCTTAAATGTGTGAATGCTTCAATGGTTCAATGGTTCAATGGTTCAATGGTTCAATGGTTCAATGGTTCAATGCTTTAATGATGTAATGGTTCAATGGTTCAATGCTTTAATGATGTAATGCTTAAATGCGTGAATGCTTCAATGGTTCAATGATGTAATGCGTTAATGATGTAATGCTTAAATGTGTGAATGCTTCAATGGTTCAATGATGTAATGGTTCAAGATCCCCCTCCTTATCGCATTGTCTCCTTATCGCCTTGTCGCCTTGTCGCCTTGTCGCCTTGTCTCCTTATCGCCTTGTCTCCTTATCGCCTTGTCTCCTTATCGCCTTGTCTCCTT
>NIVA01000100.1 GCA_002254335.1 Bacteroidetes bacterium 4572_114
GAAGAACATCGTGGAGGGCGATCTGATAACAATTGATCCTGAAAAACGGACAAACGATATCCTAATCTCGAAACGGATTGCCGACAAACTTGAATTTAACCTGGGCGATGAAGTACGCATATATTTTATCAACCCTGACGAAATTAGTCCACGAGGGAGAAAATTCACAATAAAAGGCATCTATGAAACCGGGCTGGAAGAGTTTGATGACCTGTTTGTTATTGGCGATATCCGGCACATACAAAAGCTCAACAACTGGGAAAGCAACCAGGTGAGCGGCTTTGAGGTTTATGTTGATGACTTCAGGGATATGGGCGGGGCGTACAAGTTGGTTTATAACACGATTGGTTATCACCTGAACGCAGAATCCATCCAGGACCTTTACCCTCAAATTTTCGACTGGCTCGACCTGCAGGACATCAATGTTATTATTATCCTGATTTTGATGATTGCCGTTGCCACCATTAATATGGTCTCCACACTACTGATCCTCATCCTGGAAAAGACAAATATGATCGGCATATTGAAAGCACTGGGAACGAAGAATACATCAGTTAGAAAAGTGTTCCTGTACAATGCCGTTTACATCATTGGCAAAGGGTTGTTGTGGGGAAACCTGTTTGGCCTGACCATCGCCATCCTGCAACAGCAATTTGGTTTCATTGGCCTCGACCAGGAATCCTATTATGTGAGCGCCGTCCCCATTCAACTTGAACTCCTGCCCATTGTGTTGCTCAACATCGGTATATTGGCCATCTGCATACTTTTCCTGCTTATTCCATCCTACATAATTACAAAAATCAGCCCGGTGAAAGCGATTAGGTGGGAGTGATGAGTGATGATTTATTATTTACTATTTACTATTTATGATTTGAGGTTTATGGTTGTGGATTGGCTTCTGTTGCTTTCTTTGGCTAACGATTTGGTTTATATTTTTGATAAATAGTACAATATCAGCTCCTTTGGATGTTAGTCCCGTTTTTACCACTTAGGCACTAAGGGCACTTAGAAACACTAAGGGCAAGAATTATTTGTAATAAATCACATGCACACCATATTTTTCCTAAGTGAATCTCCGTGCCCTCAGTGCCTTAGTGGTTTCCTCACAGTATGGATGGTTAATCGTCAATCAACAATCGTCAATCAACAATCGTCAATCATCAATCGTCAATCATCAATCAACAATCGTCAATCATCAATCGAAAATCATCAATCATCAATCGTCAATCATCAATCAACAACCCTACTTCACATGTAGCCCACACTCCTTATGCCCGGCGTTCTCCCACCACCAGCGGCCTGCACGGATATCTTCACCTGGCTGGACAGCGCGGGTACATGGCTGGCAACCAATACTCGGAAAGCCCTGTTTGTGTAAATTATTGTAGGGGATATTTTTCATTTCAATATAATCCCAAACCTGCTGCTCGCCCCACTCAATCAAAGGGTTGAGCTTTATCATCCCGTTTTTTTCATCCCATTCGACCACATTTAAGTTTTCGCGGGTAACCAACTGAGATTTCCTTAACCCGCTGATCCACACATCCAGCCCTTGCAGCGCACGTTTCAACGGGACCATTTTTCTGATGTGGCAACATTGTTTCCTGTTTTCGATGTTATCATAAAAAAGGTTGATCCCCTTTTGCTTCACCATTTCCTCTACTTGCTGCCGTTCAGGGAAAAATACCTCGATATTTATCTTGTAGCGTGCATTCGTCCTGTCGATCACATCATAGGTTTCGGCGAACATCCTACCAGTATCCAGGGTGAAAACCCTCGCTTTATTGTCAATTGAAGCAATCATTTCGGTAAGCACCTGGTCTTCTGCGCCCATGCTCGATGCCAAAGCAAGTCTCTTTCAAGTTTTGTTCCATTAGTAATTTGCTGAGTGAAATAATGGGCAAAAGTATAAAAATGTCACGATTTGTGTTTTGGGTTAAATTGTCTATTATTACACAAAACAACTATACGGCCACAAGATTAACCCTGCCCCGCTACTGAACCTAATCATTAGTGCCTGACGTTCATATTTATCTCTTCACCCACTTCCCCGAACCAACCAACCGGTTTTGCCATAAGATGCGGTAGGTATAAGTCCCTGTAGGCAACCGGCCGGTGTTTATTTCCATTAACCGGCCATTTAGTATTTCACGGGCAACTGCTTTTCCTGCCATATCAAACATCTCGAACACTGCGCCGTTAATTTGCGGGCCTGATTGGATTTTTAAATAGCTGCTGCCGGGGTTTGGGTAAACTATGGCATCGTGAAGTTCAATCGGTGTTGGCTGGTCTTCGATGCCGGTAATAAGGCCGTTACTATCAATTTTAATAATTAAAAGGTCATGATCGTAATTACCGGGTTCATAATCATATTTTGAACAAGCAAGGAGGTAGCAATTATCCGATGACATTTGGGTGTCCCAAACAAGATAAAATGAATCTCCGCCAATAAATTTTTGCCAGATAATATCAAATTCCGAATCAACTTTGTTAATCATGACCCATGATGGGTCCTGCTGCCACGGCCACTCGGGCGGGTAAAGGTTTGCCATGCCTGAAAAATATATCTCATTTGTGCCTTGAAAATCAAAACTTCGATTAACCGCCGGTTTGGACAGGGTGTCATAATCTAATCCATAAGAATTAGCTTTTATAACCTGATTTGTAACCGTGTTTTCCATTATTTTAATTCCACGTATTTCACCAGGGGTATTTGTACCACCTGAAATGATGTAACTGGTATCTGAAATCCACTTGGTAGAATATTGGCCAAAAAGATCCTGTGGGATTGAGTCGATATTCTCCAAATTGAAATCCTGGTCGAAAACTAGTTTTTTACCTACCGGCCACTCAACAGGTAAATCATAATACCCAACCGAAAATACATAAAACCCCGGTTGGTCTTTTCTATCAAGGAACCCAAAACAATACTGAGAATAAGGGATTTCAACTTGCCTGTAATTCAGGCTATCGCCATATTCCGATATGTGATAGAGACAAATGTCCAAAAGTCTATCAGTATGATATGCTGAAAATAGTATTGAATAGCTCCCATCTTGCATTTGTATTGCCTGAAAACCTGAAGCAAATTCATACCCATCTCCAATTTTCAAAATTTTCTTATCGGTTATTTCAAAATTTTCATTTAAGTAATAAATCAGCATATTGCTATACAATTCGTTTTCTGTTCGATAACTGCCAAACAGGATGTAACCATTTTGTCTTGTTATTATTTCTCCAAATAAAAATGAAGTGTCCTGTGATGTAAAATCAACTATATCAATAATATTACCATCTGTTGAAATTGTAAGTATATGTGATGATACTTTTTGTTGAGGAATAGTATTGGATGTAAACAATACCAGATAATTATTATTGTCCTCAATGATTTTGCCTGGAGTGTCATAGGTTTCCGGGATTTTATAAAGCAAGTTAAAAGTTGTTTGTGCATGAATAACCCCATAAGATATGCATAATATGATGATGAGTTTTTTTTTCATATTTTAAGTAATTTAAAAAAGAGTGCCCTAAATATTGCCCTTGCAAAGCAATTACAGGGCACCCTAAATTTATAGCTGCAATTTTTTTACAACAAATTACAGATCGATTGGTGGCTCCGATGCAATATGCCTGATACCATAAGTGTACATTGTTTTGTGAAGATATGCCCCAATCCCCAAATCATTGATTTGATCCCACTCTACAACACCACTTACAAGATGTTTCCCTGCAGGTTTATTGTCTTCCATTATATATACCACTCCTTCGTAAAGGTAGTAGTTCATTTCGTCTGGCGATAAGCAAGGATGTTCCAGAGGAGGTTCAATAAACTCAAGTGCAAACAAGCGATAATAACCAAAAGGATTATTTGGGTCAGGATAGTCCCACGGGTCAAAATAACCGAGGGTTTCCTCGTCAGTAAAGTAAACTTTTCCGGGATAAACACTGATCGGATGATTGATGTAGTAGTCTAATTCGGTTGAAGCATCCTCTCCAAGGTTTTGCCCTATGTACTGGTCGCATTTACCAAAGCCCCTGCCCCAATACCAGTAATCAGTAGTGCCAAACTGGCCATATTCCAAAACACCACTTCCCTCGGCAAAACCAGCTTTTACATGCAGTTCCGTTGAATTATCTGCTGCCGTTACAGCTTCAACATCAACCACCAGAAGGCTCTTGTCCTCCGAGGCTATTGCATGGTATTTAGCGCTCAAACTGTCTTTAACCTGCTGATAGGCCAAATCAACATCAGCCAATAGAACCCCCTGGTTGTTGACAGGAATTGTGATTTTTGCCGAATCGCGTAGGATACGGTCAAAAGGAACTCCTGCCCTGGCGTAGGTATAGTTGAGGGTAGCCTCAACATACCAAACCACACTGTCAACGGCCATAGTTTCGCCGCTTTTAAACTGCGGGTTTTCGCGTAAGTGTTCCAATTTGCTTTTAAACGCCCTGATCTTGTTTTCGATCAGGATGTCGGCTTTGGATTGGGAGATTTCGGGCGGGGAACTGGTAAGTTCCGTTTGATCTTGTTTTGAGCACGAAACAAAAATTGCGGCAATGATAAACATGCCTGCTATCGGTAATAATAAATGTTTGTACTTCATTGTAAATTAGTTTTAAATTATTTAAGGGAAAAAAGGAAATAAAAAATCTGTTGAAGTTAAAAATGGTAACTAATGGCGGTATCTGCCTGGCGGGCCCCTGCCCTTAAATGGATAATAAGAGAGAGAGAGAGAGAGAGTAAATCAATGAGTTACGTTGGTTGGCCAAATAAGCGTTGATGTGTGCCATGGGTTAAAGAGTTTAAATTGGTGGGGCAAATATAATTGAATTATTTGAATCACTAAATATTTTAAGACATTTTTACACCCAGAACATCAAAACAATATTTAGTCAGTAAAATAGAATTGATACGGCGAAAAGCAGGAAATAGATTGAGCATGGGACGAAGCGGCAGGCCCGCCTGAATGACGCAGTCGGGCAGGGATTGGAGTGGTAGCTTGACGAAATGGCGACAGATTTTTTTGTTGGCAGGCGCCTGCCTCGCCATCGCACAAGCCATTGCGGGCGGCAAGACGAGGAGGCTGACGAAGCCCGCCTTGCTCGCCTCGCTGTAGCTCCGGCGAAGCGGGCCGGCGAGGCAGGGAAGCCCACGCACTGTTTACAAAAAAACTGCCGGCATGAGACAACTACAAACGGAAAGCCCGCCTACGCTGCGCTTCGGACGGGCAGGCCTGGTTCAGCCGCCCAAATAAAAAATCAATCCACCCTACCAAAACACCGAATAAAGCACAACCAAAATAATCAGAATGGCATAAGCTGCAATGTTAAATACTTTACCCGTATGGAACATTTTATTGGTCAACGATATCCCTTTCGGGTCGTCATCCTGCTTATTGGTCGAAAGGCTCACCATTGCTATTACGGTCATTGTGATGAGGAAAGTATAGAACATCTGATCCATCCACGGCAAACCGAGAGCGGGTATTTTTAGGAGGAGCGCCACCGGGATTGAAGCAAGGATGCCGACAATAGCACCTCTGTTGGTGGCCTTTTTATAGAACAGGCCCAGCATAAACACTGCGAGGATACCGGGGCTTACAAGGCCGGTATATTCCTGGATATATTGAAATGCCTGTTCGATATTGCCAAGTGCCGGAGCTACAAAAACCGCAATAAGCAGGGCAAAAGCACCTGAAATACGGCCAATGGCCACGTCTTTATTTTTGGCTCTCTTATTTTCGAAATAGGGTTTATATATATCCATGGTAAAAATGGTTGATGTGGAATTGACCATCGAGGCAAGCGAGGAAACAATTGCCGCTGCCAACGCCGCCACAACCAGCCCTTTTAACCCGGCAGGAATAAAAGTACTGATGAGCCAGGGATATGCTTTATCATAATTTAATGTGCCATCGGCTTTGGTAAAGGCATCTTGCACGCCATCAATCATTGCGGTACCGGCAGGTTCGGTAAACATCACATATGCGATGATTCCCGGAATTACCACAAAAAGAGGGATCAGAAGTTTGAGAAATGCTGCAAAAATAATCCCCCTCTGCGATTCCTTTAAACTTTTGGCCGCCAACGTGCGTTGGATAATATATTGGTTAAAGCCCCAGTAATAAAGGTTTGCCACCCACATGCCGCCAATCAGGACAGCAATGCCGGGCAGGTTCATAAATTCGGGGTTATCTTTTTTAAGTATCATGTGAAATTTATCCCCTGCCGTTTCGTAAACATGCGAAAGCCCGTTGAATATGCCACCATCAGGAGTTACGTGGTTCAACGCAATGATGGTAGTGATGAAGCCCCCGATTACCAGCAATGTAACCTGCACAACATCCGTCCAGGCCACGGCAGCCAGGCCACCATAAATGGAATAAGCCGCAGCAAAACATGCGAGGGCAATTATGGCGGGAAATATCATGCTCCCGTCGCCATTGCCAAGAATGGTGTCGATGGCCTTCCCGCCAAGGAAAAGCACGGAAGTAAGATTGACGAAAATAAAGAGGCCGATCCAGAAAACAGCGAGAATGGTTTTCAGGTTTGTGCTGTAACGTTTTTCGATGAACTGGGGGATGGTATAAAGTCCTTTCTCAATAAAAACAGGAAGAAAATATTTACCAACAATGATCAGCGTAATCGCCGCCATCCATTCGTAAGAAGCGATGGCCAGCCCAATAGCCATCCCCGACCCCGACATACCTATCATTTGTTCGGCCGAAATGTTGGCCGCTATCAGCGAAGCACCAATTGCCCACCAGGGAAGTGATTTTCCGGCCAAAAAATAATCCTCGGCATTTCGCTCATGCCCTTTTTTCTTTCTCGAAACAAACAGGCCAAGGCTTAGTATCAGCACGGCGTATGCAATAAAAATGATGTAATCGATTGTTGAAAATCCCATTTCGACAGCCATAGTTTAAGATTTTATTGTTGATTTCTGAAAAAGTGCTGCAAGATATAAAATAATCTTTTTGTTTATCGAAAGGAGTGAAATTCTAACCTCTCAGCTCTAAGTTTTTACTTATAATTTGGGCGGCTAAACCGGGCTTTCCGTTTGTAGTTGTCTCATGCCGGCTGGTTTTTGTAGGCGGTGCGTGGGCTTCGTTCCTCAGCCTCCGCCCACCAACAAAAACTTCAGCCGCCATTTCAACAAGCTACCACTTCAATCCCTGCCGCGGCATCCTCATCTATGAATCTTTATCGTATCTATTTCCCTTAGAAACTTTTTGTCGTTAAGATAGCTATCGTACCCACATTGTCCCGATGAATGAAACCTAACAGGTTTTTAAAACCTGTTAGGTTTTCAACGAATCACTTCAGGCCCGGTGCGTTTTAAAAACGCACCGGGTCTTGTTGGGACGCATTCCCTAAGTTAAAACCTGTTAGGTTTTCAGCGAATCACTTCAGGCCCGGTGCGTTTTGAAAACGCGCCGGGTCTTGTTGGGACGCATTCCCTAAGCGACTTTAAGTCGCTAAGGGAATAAACGAGTGAAACCTAACAGGTTTTTAAAACCTGTTAGGTTTTCCCAAACCTGAGCATGAAAAATAAAATAGCCCAACTCTTTTTCCTGGCATTAATTTCAACCATATTCTTTGACTGCCAAAACAATCCGGGCAAACAAACAAATGAGAAAATGAATATTAAAAAAAACCTTTATGGTGATGTCGATGGAAAAAAGGTGTTTCAATTTACCCTGACAAACGAAAACGGCATGATCGTTAAACTGATCAACTATGGCGGGATCGTTACTCATCTTTTAACCCCCGATAAGGAAGGTAAATTGGAGGATGTGGTTTTGGGCTTCGACAGCCTGCAACAGTACCTTGATGAAACACCCTATTTTGGGGCCATTGTTGGCAGATACGGAAACCGCATTGCAAAAGGGAAGTTTGAATTGGATGGAAAAACCCATCAACTGGCAACCAATAACGGCCCTAACCATTTGCATGGTGGCGTAAAAGGTTTCGACAAAGTGGTGTGGGATGCCGATGATTTTATTTTTCCTGACCGGGCGGGTGTAATACTGACTTACCTGAGTAAAGATGGCGAAGAAGGTTATCCCGGAAACCTGGCCGTAAAAGTAACCTACACCCTGACCAACGACAATGAACTAAAGATTGATTACGAGGCTACCACCGACAAACCCACCATCGTCAACCTGACCCACCACAGCTATTTTAACCTTGAAGGGCAGGGAAACGGCAACATCCTGGACCATCAACTGCAGCTTATGGCCAACCGTTATGTTCCGGTTGACGAAACATTGATCCCAACCGGTGAACTTCATTCTGTTCAGGGATCGGCAATGGATTTCACTGCCCCCCACTCCATCGGTTCCCGGATTGCAGAAGTTGAAGGTGGATACGACCATACCTGGGAATTGGATAACTTTAACAGTGAAAAAATGCGATTGGTGGCAAGGGTAACAAGCCCCGAATCCGGAAGGGTAATGGAAGTTTATACCGACCAGCCAGGGATCCAGTTTTATACCGGTAATTTTTTGGATGGCAGCCTCTCTGGAAAGGGAGGAAAGGTTTACCATAAACATTACGGCTTCTGCCTCGAAACCCAGCATTACCCCGATTCGCCCAACCAGCCAAATTTCCCATCGGTGGTTTTGAGGCCCGGGGAGAAGTATGAAACACAAACGGTTTATAAGTTTGAGAGTGGTGGAGAAGGGTTATAGGGTTAGAAGTATAGGGAATGGATACTTCCCCAAAACAGCCTACTTATGGCAAACCGGTTCTTTCAACAATATCTATTTTTTCACTAAAAAGATTCCCTGGTTTTTTTCTTTGACTCTGTCCGTACGGACAGGTCATTATTAAAACCTGACAGCCCCGATAACTATCGGGGGCAGAACCTGTCAGAGTTAATCAAATTGGAGAAAAAAAATATCGCCCCCTTTCTCTCAACCTCACTATTTCGGCGAATAATGCCTCTTCAGCCACTTGCTCAACCCGTCAAAGCCCGGGAAGAGCACACGTTCGTTGATGTTGACCTGATCTAATTTGTCCCTGATTTCCCATTTCATGGAGGATGGGATTATTATCTTGAAATATAATTCCGGTTTATCTAAAAGCCATTGATCCAATAATGAGGTGGTGTGCGACATAAAAGTGAAAATCGCAAACTGGTTCACAATCCTGTTGTCGAGTGAGGGTGATTCAAAAGCCACCACAAATTCGCTTTCCTCTTCCGATAATTCGGTAAGGCTCGAATAAACACTATTGAGCATTTTGCTGGTAAAACTGTTTGAACCCACCTCTTTAAGTTCCTGCTGCAATTTGGACGGCAAATAATTCTTTAAGGCTTCATAGTTCAAGGCCCAGATAATGCCGTCGTGCTCATACTTATCAAGTTCGGCAGTGGCAAAATGCAAGGCCACATAAGGTGAATAGGTCCAATCAAGCAGCCTTGTGGGCAAACCATGATGTTGTGCAAGTGCCAGCCAGTCCCATTCGGTATTGTTCACAGCATCTGTCCTGTACGAATATTTCTTAAAGTTTCTCAACAGATGAAATTCAAGGCTTTCAAAAGGGCCGCCAAGCCTGGCAAGCGAAGTTTCCATCGCGTACTTTTTATTAGACAAACCCCTAAAAATATAGGGTGAGCGTATCCTGTCAATTTTCTCATTAAAAGAATCATAAAACAACAATCCTTGCAATTGCGTCCAATCCTTAGGTATAAATTCCTTTTGCAGTTTCATATTTTGATTTTGATATTTGGAGAGCCAAAAATACTCAACTATAATAAAAATCGAGGTTAATTCTTAAAAATTTCGAATATTTACCCCCTGCTTAATCACAGGAAAAGATGCTGTGAATTACATGAAATAGCTCGAACCCGGGACGAAGCGGCAGGGATTGGAGTGGCACCCCGGCGAAGCAGCGGCTGATATTTTTGTTGGCGGGCGGAGGCTGAGGAACGAAGACCCCGCACCGCCTACAAAAATACAGCCGGTGCAAGGCGGGTAGAACGGAAAGCCCGGTTCAGCCGCCCAAAAAAAACTTAAAGATAAGATACTCATTTTCCGTACATTTGCAGCTTAAAACAGATTATCATGAAAAGAAAAAAACAAATCCTGCTACCCTTATTAGGCTTAATTGCAATCCTTACGACCATACCCTGGTTGCTTGACAACATTTCAAACCAACAAAAATTACCTCCCCCCATCGAAACAATTATTGTTGACCGTGAAGAACATCACGATAAAAAACTGGAATGGATAGAACAGATGCACCGTTCGGCACCAGAAGACAATTGGCGGAAAATGGATATGGATTACCGCCTGGCCCATGCTCCTGAAAAATTTAATAATTCACAGGCCAAAAACGAAACCCTTTATGGCAAATGGAAGGAATTGGGATCGAACAACCTGGCAGGCCGCACCCTGGTATCCGATTACGATACCGAAACAAATGAAATTTATGTTGCCTCGGACGGTGGCCAGATTTGGAAGGGCCAGGCCGGGGCCGACAATTGGCAGAGCATTACAGATCATATCAAAATACCATCTATCCATTTTCTTAAAAATATAGGGCACAATGGAGGCCACCGCCTGCTTGTTGGTTCAGGGCGGTGGAATATTTCGGGGTTCCTGTTTTCGGATGATGATGGCCAAACATGGCAGGTGGCCACCGGCCTTGAAAATATGGAATCATGGGGGTATGTCCGCCGGGTGATTATGAAAAATGATCCCCTTGAAGGTATTTACGCCCTTTGCCTTGAGTGGGATTATGTACATTGGAATGCCATGTCGCAGGTTTATGTTTCTTACGACAAGGGCGAGAGCTTTGAGCCGGTTACCAGTTTTGGTTTCAACGCTGATATGTCAGACATCTGGACAAGTCCCTACGGAAATGGGGATATTTATATGCTCGCCAAAGATGAGCTTTATAAAATTGACGGATCGGGCACACAAACACTCATGGGGCAATTGCCGGCACAGGAACCCGACAAGGTTATTTTGACCGGGGCCACCAGTTTCGGCCCCCCACAGCTCTACGCCTTGTTGAGGTACGGCAACCAATCCCATATTTTTGCCTCGCCCGATGGCGGCCAGGATTGGTCACTGAAAAGCTCAATGAATGAAGGCCCGTTTATGATAAATAGTTTTGTTGCCTCCCCTACTCAATTTGGGACTTTGTATTTTGGGGGGATAAATGCATCCCACAGCTATGATTACGGAGCTACATGGGTTTTAGTAAACGAATGGCATCAGTACTACGGATCGCCGGAAGACATGCTACATGCCGACATACCTTCTTTTGATCCGTTTATTGACGGAAATGGCGATGAGCTTATCCTGATAAATACTGATGGGGGCATTTATATTTCGGATGATTACCTGGAAAATGTTACCAATTTGTCGATGAACAACTTGCGTATCAGCCAGTATTACTCGACCTACACCTGTAAGTTTGCCCCCGAATTTACCCATGCCGGGGCACAGGATCAGGGTTATCAATTTTCGGATCAAAATGCAGATACTTCTGTGATAAATTACGAACAACTGATCAGCGGAGACTACGGCCATATTGTTTCCGGGGATGAAGGTGCCAGCATGTGGACGGTTTATCCGGGATTTGCCATGTACGGCCCCGACATCAACAACTCGACCACACTTAAAACATGGGATTTTGTTGGACAAAATTACCAATGGATGCCCAGGTTGATGGCCGACCCCGACAATCCCGCCTCGGTGTATGTGGCCGGTGGAAGGATCAGTACCGGGGCACACCTGATCCATGTGAGCTATCATTCAAACCAGATGACTTACCAGGAGGAACCATTTGATTTCAGCAACGGGACTGATGCAAATATATCGGCCCTGGCATATTCGCCCGTCAATACAGGATACCGGTATGTGATGACCACTGAGGGTGATTTCTTTTTTTCGAAAGATGCCGGATCAATATGGGACCAAACACAGGGGTTTAGCGGGCCAGGATCACATTATTTTTATGGTGCATCCATTGTGGCATCAAATAATACTTTGGAATTGCTTTATGTTGGGGGGAGTGGATATTCAAGTACGGCCGTATATGTTTCAAATGACAACGGGGTTACATTTGAAGATTTTGACACCGGCTTGCCCAACACCCTGGTTTTTGAACTGGCGCTCAGCATGGATGACAGTCTGTTGTTTGCTGCAACTGAACTGGGGGCTTATGTTTGTAAAACATGGGAAAGCCAATGGTATGAGTTGGGCGACAGCGATCTGCCGGACCAGGCATGGTGGTCGGTAGATTATGTTGATGCACTGGACAAAGTTCGCTTTGCTTCTTATGGCCGGGGGGTTTGGGAATTCGACCGCGACCCTGGTGTTGATGCCCAATTTGTTGCAGACAGCCTTGTGATCGGGCAGGGCGGGGAAGTCAATTTCACAGACCAATCCTTATGGGCCCCAATAAGTTGGGAATGGGAATTTGAAGGGGCAACACCGCCCTCATCAAACATTCAAAACCCCACCGGGATCACTTACCCGGATGCGGGTTATTTTGATGTAAAACTGATTGTACATAACCACAATAGTGTTGACACTTTGATTAAACCCGGCTTCATCGAGGTGATGCCGGCCACTAACATTGAAGATTATCCTGCAATGGATGAAATATCTGTTTATCCAAACCCGGCATCTGAAAAAATATATTTTGAAAGCCGGACAAGCATATCACAAGTTGAAATTTTAAATATGGATGGCCAAATTATTATACAACAACAATTTAAAGACGGTGGCCTAAATCATTATGAAATTTCGATTGATGAATTGCCGGCAGATGTTTATTTCATCAGGCTGTACACCGAAAATGGGGTTATTGTGAAAAAGTTATATGTAAGTCGGTAAAGGCCAAATTACACAAAATAAACAAATTAGAAAAAGGCATATTTTTAGCGCAATGGAAAAATAGTTGTGCCGGTAAGAAATAAAATCAGAAATAATATGAGCGAATCACAAGACAATAAAATAGCTGTTTTTGAAAGTAAAACCATTCGAAAGGTTTGGTACAATAATGAGTGGTACTTTTCTATTGTAGATATTATTGGCGCTTTGACTGACTCTGCCAATCCTACTGATTATCTAAAAAAGATACGAAAACGTGACGTGGAGTTGAGAAACTACATAGGGACAAATTGTCCCCAGGTAGAAATGCTTACGGAAACCGGAAAAAAGAGAAAAGTATTGGCGGGAAATACAGAACATATATTTCGTGTAATTCAATCAATTCCATCATCAAAGGCGGAGCCATTTAAAAGATGGTTAGCTAAAGTAGGATACGAAAGAGTAGAAGAAATTGAAAATCCTGAATTGGCCCAGGAAAGAATGAAGGAGATATACGAGCAAAAAGGATACGATAAAGACTGGATAGACAAAAGGTTGAGAGGAATTGCAATTCGCCAAAACTTAACCGATGAATGGAAAGAGAGAGGAGTTATAGAAAGGCGTGACTTTGCAATTTTAACTGCTGAAATAAGTAAAGCAACTTTTGGAATGACCCCAAGCCAATACAAAGAACATAAAAGTATCCCTTCTAAATCGAAAGCAAACCTAAGGGATAATATGACCGACCTTGAACTGATTTTCACCATGCTTGGCGAAAGGGTTACAACAGAAATTTCTCAGAACGAAAAACCTGAAGGAATGTTTGAGAACAAGAAAGTAGCAAAAAGAGGTGGGAAAGTTGCCGGAAATGCAAGAAAGAATACTGAAAAAGAAATTGGAAGAAGTATTATTTCTGAAGATAATTATCTTCCAGAAAAATCAAAGAAATCTTTACCAAAGAAAAAAAAATGATGAGTAATAAAACAGGATTGTTTTTTTTGGCTCTCTTGGTTCTTCCGATAGCACTGTTTGGACAGGAAACACACAAATTTCCAAAATACTATTTCTGCACAAAAACCACCTCGTAAGTTTCAAGTTTCGGGTTTCCCTCCTTCGCTCAACCCACTACTCCATTCCTCCATCTCTCCATTCCTCCATCTCTCCATTCCTCCATCACTCCATTTCCCCCTCTCCTACTTCCTAACCCTCAAAAACAGGTTAATCCCCAACGGCTCCCTGGTTACTTCAATTTTATCTTCAGGCACACCGGCTTGTATGGCAAATTTTATTAGGTCTTCTTCTGAGCGATAATACAAAAACCAATCACCAAGTATTTCCATGATCTTCCGGCTTGGGTTTTCTACGTTTAGGTTTCCAAACATGATCTCCCCGCCTTGGTTCAGGTGTTGGTAAAACTTTTTAAGCAGGAAAACAAAATGTTTGTCCTTAAAATAATCAAACAGCCCGGCACTCCAAATCAGGTCATAGGAATTTTCGGGCGTGAACCTAATCACGTTTTTATTATAAAAGGTAAGTTTATGTTGAAACTTCCTGGTTTTATCTTTAGCGTACTTAATTGCACGGTCATCGAGGTCGAGCAGGTCGAATTGAAGTGGGCTTTCGGGGTTTTCCGATAAAAACTCGAATACCTCCGAAACCGGGCCGCTGCCCAATATCAAAACTTTTTTTTCGATACCGGCAGCTCTATTATGATAATCCTGCAATATTTGTATAGCCAGTTTTTTTCTGTTCACCACGGCAATAACTACCGGCAATCTGTGGGCAAACTGGTCCCACTTACTATATTTCTTATCTGGGTTTACATATTGCTGATACATTTTTTCGATGATAAAAAAATCACCATTGTAGCCAAAGGGCTTGGTATATGAAAAACCAAAAAGTGTATTGGGGTTGAGTACTGGTTTTAACTGTTCTCTGATAAAGTCAATTTCTTCAGGCCCCGTTTTTTCAAGCAAGCTAACAATAGTATCATAATCATCATAATCGGGGCCATTTTTTTTGTGCAGTGCATCAATGTATGCCTTGATCCCTTTAAGTTTTTCCATCGAATATTACTTTTTACAAGTGTTTGTAAATTTAACTTTCAGTGCTTTCTTGGCCTTTTACAGCTTGGCCCTTAAAAGGTCCCTTTTATCTTCATCTACAGTAATTACCGTCATTTTATCAGCCATTACTATTTCAGGAAACTTATGGATAAATATCTTATCGATGTTAACAATATAGTGTGATCCGGTACGAATGAACTTTTCTGGCGGGAACAGTTTCTCACATTCGTCCAGCGATTTTTGAATTATTATTTCTTCTTCTGTAAGATATATCACCGATTTACCCTGTTCATCCGCGATGTAGTAAACATCCTTCAGGTTAATCTTTTCAAGCCCTTTTTCACTTTGAACGATAAGTTCATTTTTTTTAGCATCCCCATGTTTAAAAAACCGGTTAAACTGGTCGCTCTCCATTTTAGACTTTATGTCGCTCTCGAACTTGAACCTTGCTATCTCAATGTTTGTTTGCAGGTCCTTTTCGGTGAATGGTTTAATAATGTAACCATAAGGAAGCGATATTTTAGCTTTTTCGATGGTTGCAATATCTGCATTTGCCGTGAGGTAAACTATGGGCACATCATACTTTTGGCGAATGATATTGGCTGCTTCAATGCCGGTCATTTCACCTTTGAGCATTATGTCCATCAGAATTATGTCGGGCAGCTTTTTATCTACCTCATCAATGGCTGCCTGACCGTAGGCAACAGCCTTCTGTACGGTATATCCCAAACTATCAAGGCTTTCTTCAATATCGGTTGCCACGAGAATTTCGTCTTCAACTATCAGAACATTTAATTTTTTCATAAAGGGTGTAATTAAATTTTGAATGTTATTTTAAACGTTGTTCCATTTGAAAAATCATAATCCAGTGAGCCTTCTATTTGCTGGACCAGTTTAGTTACAATTTTCATCCCCAGGGATTTTGTTTTTTCGATATTAAAACTACCATAAATCCCAATCCCATTGTCACTCACAATCAATTCGTAATTATCACCGCCGATATTTTTTAGCCGGATACTGATTGTCCCATTTCTATTATCAGGGAAGGCATATTTAAAGGAATTGGACAACAACTCATTTATGATCAGGCCACACGGTATCCCAATATCCAATGGCATATACACATCTTCAACATCATAATGGAGGTGGATATTATTTTGTGACCCTGAAAAAGTACGCGAAAGGTTACCTGCCATGCTCTTTACATAGTTTGAGAATAATATCTTGGCCAGGTTTTTAGTGCTGTACAAATTTTCGTGGACCAGGGCCATCGAACGGATCCTGTTTTGGCTCTCTTCGAGCACCTCCTTTAGTTTTGGGTCTTCAACCTGCCGTTGCTGCATCTTTAAAATGCTTGATATGATCTGCATATTGTTTTTAACCCTGTGGTGCACCTCCTTGAGCAGGATTTCTTTTTCATCAAGCGATTTTTTCAACCTATCTTCCGCCTCCCTCCTTTTCAACTCTTTTTCTTCCAGTGTGCGTTTCATCAAAATATTGCCGGCAAGTTCGTCAATAAGGGAAAATAATTTTTTAACTTCCACCGGTTTGATCAGGTATCCGTTTACCTTGAGGTTTATCGCTTCCAGGAAGTATTCCTTTATGCTGTAAGCCGACATAACAATAACCTTCACATCAGGATTATCGGCCTTGATATACCTGATCATCTCAAGGCCGTCCATAATTGGCATACTAATATCGGTAATAATAACGTCCGGCGAATACTTCTTGTAGAGGTCAAACCCATCCTGGCCATTTTCGCCGATTAAAAATTTTTTTACACGGGGGGTAATAAGACGCTTGTACAAAAGCCTTATTGTTTCATTGTCTTCTACAAACAAAACGGTAATATCATGACGCAAAATGTCCCGCATTTAACTTACTATTTATAGATTATTTGCAACTATTTAGCTGGTTAATATTAATACTCGAATATTTTGTCATTTGATAGTCATTAAGTGGTCATTGATGGTCATTTGATAGTCATTAAATTCGATGTCTTCAAATGACACACAGTGATAATGACAATGAATGACACGAAGTAAATGACCAAAAGAATCTTAAATATTTTAGAATTCATTTTATTTCAGTGTCAGTTAAATAAATCAGGTTATTTGTCAATGTATTTTGATATGAGTTCAATAAAGGCTTTTAAATCAATCGGTTTAGAAATGTAATCTATGCAGCCAACCTCCAGGCTACGGTTTCTGTCGCTGTCCATGGCATAAGCAGTTTGGGCAATAATTGGCAAGTCTTTCCTAATAGGCATTATCAACTTTGTCGCCTCCAGTCCATTCATCACCGGCATCCTGATATCCATTAGGACCAAGTCGATTTGCTGATCTTTTTTACACTCGTCCACAGCCTCCTTGCCATTTTTGGCCCAAATAAGGTTTACTTCTGTTTTTCGTAACATTTTTTTTACCAATAAGAAGTTAGTAGGCACATCTTCGGCAACCAAAATCACTTTGTCTTTCCAATTGTGTTCCATATCGTATGAAGAGTTTTGTTTCTCAAATTCAATCAATTTTCCATTTCCATTTTCAATAGGCAAATTAAAATAAAATACCGATCCGGTACCTGGTTCACTTTCTATCCAAATATCCCCGCCGAACAAATTTACAAAAGATTTTGCAATGGCCAGGCCAAGCCCTGTACCTTCTTGTTCGGGCTTACGGTCTAAAGTAACTTGCAGGAAGCGTTCAAAAATATACTTCTGTTGCGCAATGTCCAATCCGGGGCCCGTATCTTTAACATAAAAAACAAGTTGACCGGCATTCAAATAATATCCCAATTCAACACTGCCCTTTTCGGTGAATTTACAGGCATTGTTTATTAAATTCATCAACACCTGCTTTAACCTTGTCCGATCGAAAATTATGATGGATTTTTCATCGGGCAACCCTTTTTTACACGAAACCATAAGGTCTTTGGCCAGCACATTTTTATCTGATTTAAAAAAGGTGTACAACTCATCCATAAGCTGGTTGAGCGAAAACTCACGCTTGTCCAGTTCCAACAATCCGGTTTCAATCTTTGACAGATCAATAATTTCATTGATCAACGAAAGCAGGTGCTCGCCATTTTCGATAATTACTTTTACAAACTCATCGTGTTCTTCCTTATCTTCTGCTTCACCAAGAAGGTTTGCAAATCCAATGATGCCGTTCATCGGGGTCCTGATCTCATGGCTCATATTTGCCAAAAAAGCCGACTTAAGCTTATCCGATTGTTCAGCCCGGTTTTTTGCCTCTGTTAGCTCAATATTCCTTCTTTCCAGTTCAAATGTCCTTTGCTTTACTTTCCTTTCAAGGCCTTTATTAGCTTCCTCTACACGCAATTTCTGTTTATCAAGTTGTTGTGTCAGATAAAAGTCGCGTCTGGCATAATATTCAATATAATAAGCAGCAAACATACCTATCAAGTTTGCACTGATGTAAAAAAAGTTATTGTTAATTATTGTTTCACTTCCGGCATCTGAAAAAAAGACAGCCCCAACATTGTATCCTATTACGGTAAACCAGCCTGCCATCGTAGCATAAAAAAAACGGAGTTTAATAAAAAAATAGCCCGCGAAGAAAATCAACATCATCCCGCCAAAATAGGAGTAATTTTCAGGCAGCAACACTGTCATTGTACTAACACCAAGCCCACCAACAAATAAGGAAAGAAAAACTAAAAACTGCCAGGTTCTTTTAAAATATTTCGTAAAAGAAAAAATCAGCACAAAACTTAACAGAGGGACCACTACAGCGTATCTTATCAGGTGGAAAAAGTACCGGTAATCGGATGAGGATACCATGATGGTGTCCAGATAACCAAAGAGTGCATAGAGTATGGTGACCAAAAAGAAAGAAACCCTGAATTGCAGGAGGGAATCATAATAATACTTCGTCATAAAACGAGCCTCGTTCGCACCCTGAAATGTAAGAGTGAATATGTTGAGGTCCATTTGTTGCCTTATTGATTTTTGCTCAACCATTATCTTTTTAGATTACTAGCTTAGTATTAGTAAAAGAATTTTTAGTGATGCAACAAAATACATTTTCCAATAAAAAAAGAACAAAGTTATACTAAAAAAAGAATAAATGAGACATTTAATAAATTGAGCGGGGCAGAAAGTGCTTTTTGGTTTTGGGTTTTACTTTTCAGGTTTCGGCTCTCAGGTTGCGCCTGCTTCTTTCACTTTGCCCATTGTTTTTGGGGTTGCGTCTCAAGTTTTATTTTCCATCCTTCCACCCCGTGCCCCATCCTTACATCCCGAAAAATTTCGGGCTTTCATCTTTCCATTTCCCCATTCTCCATCCCTTCTCCCTTCTAACTTCTCCCTTCTCCTTTCTAACTTTACCCTTCTAACTTTTTACTTTTTACTTTCTATTTCTCCCTTCAAACCTCTACTCTTTTCCAAAAAAAAAAGCAGCCCTAAAAGAACTGCTTTAATTTTATCACCATGGTGCTTATTATACCAGATTATGTTTTTCAACAAAATCATCTAATACTTCCTTGAGGTTTGGGTTTCCAATCTCCTGCAAATCGTAGTAAACCCTGGTATTAGGTTTATCTATTTTTATCAGGCGGTTTAAGTCAATTGGTGTACCAATTACCACAGTATCACAATCGGTGTTGTTTATTGTAGTTTCAAGGTCTTTCAATTGCTGATCGCTGTAACCCATGGCAGGGAGCAATGTCCCAATGTTAGGATAAATAGCAAAAGTTTCACTAAGCTTTCCAACGGTATATGGACGTGGGTCGATAAGTTCGGCAGCACCGAATTTTTTAGCTGCAACCGTACCGGCGCCCAGTTTCATTCCACCGTGGGTAAGTGTAGGGCCATCTTCGACCACCAAAACCCTTTTGCCTTTAATAAGCGAAGGGTCATCAACCTTAATCGGCGAGGCACCATCTATTACAATTGCATTGGGGGCAACTTCGGCAATGTTGTCGCGCACTTGCTGTATTGCTTCCGGGCCTGCTGTATCCATTTTGTTGATGATGGCAACATCTGCCAGCCTCAACGTAACTTCTCCCGGGTAATAGTTAAGTTCATCCCCCGGACGGTGTGGGTCAACCACTGTCATATTAAGATCGGGGACATAAAATGGGAAATCATTATTCCCGCCATCCCAAATCACAACATCACAACCATCAGGATCATTCTCGGCAGCACGGAGGATTGCCTCATAGTCAACGCCGGCATAAATTACATTTCCACGCACAACATGCGGTTCATACTCTTCCATCTCTTCAACGGTACATTTGTGCTTGGCCAGGTCCTCAACAGTTGCAAAGCGCTGGACTTTCTGTATCACCAAATCACCATAAGGCATTGGGTGGCGGACAGCAACAACTTTCAACCCTTTTTCCATCAATAGCTCAATTACACGCCTTGAAGTCTGGCTTTTGCCACACCCTGTCCTTACTGCCCCAACAGCAATAAGGGGCTTGGTGCTTTTAACCATTTGTAATCCTCATTTCCACGAAAATAGGTGTTGAAATTGTGGAAATCTCTTCCCGCAGCACCAATAATAATTACATTTTTCTTCATTATTATTTCCCTTGTTAAATGTTTAAAAATTTTTATTTATAAAAAACGGTGCAAAGGTAATAAGTTAAAGTTGCCGCAATATGTTTGGATTCGTCAGCCTCCGCCCACCAACAAAAACTACAGCCGGCATTTCAACAAGCTACCACATCAATCCCTGCCGCATATGATTCCCTAAACGACTTTGAGTAGCTAAGGGAATAACTATTAGATAAACCGTCATTATAAAACTAAATCCCTACTTTTGCGGCAATTATTAAATAAAGGTTTATCATGATCGAATTATTGCTTACTAACAAAATCCTTAATGCTTTTAAAGTACTTTATAACCAGGACATTGACCCCAGGTTAATTACTGTACAAAAGACAAGGCGTGAATTTGAGGGTGATTTAACTATGGTTGTTTTCCCGGTATTGCGTTTCTCCAAAAAATCACCGGAAGAGACTGCACTAGACCTGGGAAATTATCTTGTCCAAAATGTTGATGAGGTTAGCAATTTTAACGTAATCAAAGGTTTCCTTAACCTTGTTATCAGCGACAAATTCTGGATAGATTTTTATCAACAACAACATAAAAACCCTGAATTCGGCATCAATCCTAAATTAAGCGGACAGCCGGTTGTTATCGAATATTCCTCTCCCAACACCAACAAGCCACTCCACCTCGGGCATGTCAGGAACAACCTGCTTGGCTATTCTGTTTCAAAAAAAGTTTAAGGCAGAGATACAAGTGTTGGTTGAAAACGGCATGGATGAAGAACTTGCCGAAAAAGAAGCTTCGCTGTTGATGGAAGCCCAGGAAATGCTTCGTAAATGGGAAGCCGGGAACCCGGAGGTGCGTGAGTTATGGCAAACCATGAATGATTGGGTTTACAAGGGGTTTGACGAAACTTATAAAAGTATGGGGGTAGGGTTTGATAAGACATATTTTGAATCGGACACCTATTTACTGGGCCGTGAACTTGTTTTTGAAGGCCTTGAAAAAGGGGTTTTCTTTAAAAAGGAAGATGGTTCGGTGTGGTGTAACCTGAGCAATGAGGGCTTAGATGAGAAGCTGCTGCTAAGGGCCGACCGGACTTCGGTATATATGACCCAAGACCTGGGGACGGCACAATTGAGAAAAGACACTTATGATCCTGAAAAATTTATTTACGTGGTTGGCAACGAACAAAACTACCACTTTGATGTATTAAAAATCCTTCTCAAAAAATTGGGCCGCGAATGGTCTAAAAATATCCTCCATCTGAATTATGGAATGGTCGAGCTTCCCCATGGCCGGATGAAATCGCGTGAAGGCAACGTTGTGGATGCTGACGATCTGATGGTTGAAATGTATGAAACTGCAAGAAGGACAACCGAGGGGCTTGGAAAAATTGATCATTTTGACCAGGAGGAAAAAGACCGCCTGTTTAAAATGATAAGCCTGGGGGCATTAAAATATTTTATCCTAAAAGTTGACCCAAAAAAAACCATGCTTTTCAATCCTGAAGAATCCATAGATTTTAATGGCAATACCGGCCCGCTCATTCAATATACCCACGCCAGGATTTGTTCGCTAAATAGAAAAGCTGTAGAAAAAGGCATAGAAATAATTGAGGGGGCCACCTTTACAGAATTACTTCCAAAAGAGAAAGATTTGTTAAAACTGCTTTCCGAATTTCCCGAAATCATTAAAGAGGCCGGCCTCAATTACAGTCCGGCCGTTGTTGCCAATTATTGCTATGACCTGGCAAAGGAATTTAATCAATATTACCACGAGGTGCCCATTTTAAGGGAAGAAGACCTAAACACCATATCCTTCCGTTTGCAGCTTTCCGAATTTATAGGAAGGGTCATAAAAACAGGCATGGGCCTTTTGGGGATCATGGTTCCTGACAGGATGTAGGGTTTTTGGGGTTCAGGTTTGAGGTTTCAGGTTGCGCTTGCCTTCACCCGACACCCGGCATCCGACACCCGTCGCTCCACAGGTTTCAAGTTTCAAGTTTCAGGTTGTCGATTATGAAGACTGTTGACTTGTTCCAATCTGGAAAGCTTTCGGGACTAAAGGACGTTGAAAAGTCAGTGAAATGAAAGGAATCGGAGCAAAACTTTCCATCGTCCACAGGACATGGAAACGTTAAAACCCTCTCGCTGTTTCAAGTTGCGCTTGGCTTCTTCCACCCGGCATCCGACACCCGGCACCCGTCGCATGGAATATTAGTTTGCCTAATTTAACACTATTGTCTGCCTGCCCAAAGTTTCATTATCCTTTCCAATTATAGATATAAAATAAACGCCTTTGTCAAATGAACCCAAATCAAGGCTCTTCACATTCATCCCCTGGTCGATTGCCCATATTTCATCCCTCAAATTTCTACCCGAAATATCCGACACCTTTACATTGACCATCGTATTTGGACCGGAATTGAATTTTATCGAAATATTCCCGGCAGAAGGGTTTGGAAATATTTTTAAGCCGGGATATTGAACTTCGGGGTTGCTTATATCAACGATCATCAAATCACAAGGTTCTCCATAACTTGGGTAGTAGGTGGTATCGTCAAGGACAAAGCACAATAGTTGGGCAGGGTACCAATCTGGAACTTCGTCAAGAAAACCCTGGTTAAACCCAATACCTTCAATAAGATCAAGAGGGTAGGGATAAATTGAATTTTCCAAATTGAATATTTTGCGATATGACCCCCCCACAAGGATGCTGTCGATACTTGAAACCACAACATTGTTTTCCATAAGAAAATATGTTTCAGGCAATGTATCCCCAACAGACAGATCAAAATCGTAAAGCAGGTAATCGTTATTGCCTTCGCGGATATAAACCTTAAGGCTGTCTTGCCGGACAAGCCCGTAGAAATAATTATAAAAAGACGAGCCGGTGCAATAATCCGGAGCTGGTGGATCGCCCATCCAGCTATGATCATGTTCCCCTCTTTTATATACTTTTTTATAGATGTAACCATCAACAACTGAATCACCATTGAGGTAATACACATAATTATCAATTTCAAGACAGGGCATGGCCCCGCCCCACGTCAACTCCTGTCTCCATTCAGGGTTACCTGCAAAATAGTCGGGTATCTGGGCCTGTGTGCTACAAGCTAAAATTAAGAGTGCAAGTGTCAGTAATTTTTTCATAGTAGTTTAGTTTTTATTAAAGTAAAATATTTAGGATAATTTGATGGCAAATATACAAAACAATTACAGTATGCCCAAATATTCAATCGTATATATTTTAATTATTTGTTGCTTTTTTATAGTCATCCATCTAACGTCCACTATCAAAGACCCCCTCTAACTCCCCCTTGATGGGGAGGATCCCACCGCACTGGCAGATGCA
>NIVA01000243.1 GCA_002254335.1 Bacteroidetes bacterium 4572_114
AAACCCGAAATCTTGTCCTATCACTCCTGCTCCCGGTGCCGGACCTCAACATCAATATTTGGGAAACCCTTCAGTTTGGCGGCAAGCTTTTCGGCACAATAAACCGAGCGGTGTTGCCCGCCGGTGCAGCCGAAATTTATCATCAGATTGGTAAAATTCCGCCCACTATAAACTTTTACGCTTTGCGCTACAAGATTGTATGCCTGATCAACAAAAGCATCCACTTCTTCATACTGTTGCAGATAATCGATCACCTTTTTGTCCATCCCGGTAAGTTTACGGTATTCTTCCAGCCTTCCCGGATTTGGGAGCGCACGGCAATCAAAAACAAAACCGCCACCATTGCCGCTTAGGTCAACAGGGATACCTCGTTTATATGAAAAACTGTTAACCTGTAATTTCAGCGGTGGCAAATTGAATTTCTTTGTCTCGTTCATATTAATAATTTCATTTAGGCAATTCTTCAACTCAGGTATTTCGGTTGTGATTTTTTGGTTGCCCAGCAACCATTTCACATTCTCGATGGCCAGGGGGATACTTTCAAGGAAATGCCCCTTCTTTTCGTAAAGGCCCCTGAAACCGTAAGCACCAAGGGTTTGCAAAATCCTGATCAATGCAAATTTATAGAAGTATGGCCTAAAATCTTGTACACTTTTAAGATTGATTTTTCCGGCCTGCCGGATATAATAACCGATGAGGGTTTCCCTTATTTCAAACGGTACCCTGGCCCTGGCCTGAAATAACAACGAAACCAGGTCGTAGTAAACAGGCCCTTTCCTGCCGCCCTGAAAATCGATAAAATACATTTTTTGGTTGTGCAACATGATGTTCCTGGCCTGGAAATCGCGATAAACAAACCACGAATTATCGGACGAAAGCAACCCCTCGGCAATTTTCCTGAAATCTTGTTCCAACCGGTATTCGTCAAAAGGTATTTTTGCAAGTTTCAGGAAGTTGTATTTAAAATAGTTCAGGTCCCATAAGTAGGCCTGCCTGTCAAATTCGGCTGCCGGCCAGCAAACCGAATAATCAACTGATACCCCTGCCACCATCTGAAACCGTATCAACTCATCAATGACCGATTTATATATTCCGACAAGTTTTTGGCCAAAGCCCTCCTTTTCCCTGATTTTTGTGATGTGGTCGAACAAAACAATATTGCCAAGGTCTTCCTGCAGATAAGTTTTCATATCAGTGCCCACGGCATATATTTCAGGGACATTTAACCCATGCTTTTTAAAATGCCTGCCCAGTTCTATAAATGCCCTGTTTTCGCTTGGGCTGTCGTAATAAGCCCCGATAGCTTGATGATGCGGGCCTTTGACCCTGAAATATTTCCTGTAAGATCCCGATCCGGGCAGTAAATTTATCTCCCCGGCCTGTTCTCCTGCCCAGCTTTCAAAAAGTAACAAAACCGAATTTTCAGCACTCTTGTCCAACATAAAATATTTTTTTCAAAAGTACATATTTTGAAGGTTCGGCTATACACCAAAAATTTGGGGCGTAGATTTTTTGAGGCGGTTTTTTTGGGCGGCTGAACCAGGCTTTCCGTTTGTAGTTGTCTCATGCCGGCTGGTTTTTGTAGGTGGTACGGGGGCTTTCGTTCCTCAGCCTCCGCCCACCAACAAAAACTACAGCCGCCATTTAATCCTTGCCGCTTCGTCCCAGGCTCAAACTATTTACTGCAACTAACATCTTATCCATTTTTCAGAAGGGAAAATTTTTCTCAAAACAGAATTCGTGCAGCCCCCATTTACATTTGATTAACACAAGCGTTAAACTTCATTAAATTTTCTTTTGAAATTTTTTGAAGATTTAAGGATAATTTTACTTTTGCGGCAAAGTTTGATGTAAAATTTAAAATCTAAAATAATTATGAAAAGAAGTTTCGTATTATCACTAATGTTTGTATTCCTGATTGGGTCATGGTCATGTGTCAACGAATCAAATAATGCATCCAACAATAACCAGGAGAAAGTAGTAAAAAACAAGGAAGCCCAAAAGCCACCAGCAAAAGAGCAGGCCAAACCACAAAATCAGCAACCCGCACAGCAAGCGGAACAACAACAACAACCTAAACCGCAACCTAAGCAAACAATACCAGACAATGCTGAAATTGTAATTGGCAATGAAGTAGGTAATGACCTTGGGGATTTCGACGCTTACGACCCCGACAGCACCCTCCGAAAATTATCTGATATGAGGGGGAAACTCACAATGTTAATGTTGTGGAACTCCAAATGCGGACACTGTGTTACCGAAAATCAGAAACATATTGAAACCTATAATCAATACCACGACAAGAAGTTTGTGAGCGGCGATGGGTTTGATATTTATTCGATTGCGCTGGATAAAAAACGTACTGAATGGTTAGAACACCTTGATGAGATGAATTATCCCTGGGAAACAAATGTTTATGTAATAGACAGTTGGAAAGATCGGGATATCAGGTTTTTTGGGATAAAGAATTTACCGGGCACATTTCTGATTGATGAAGATGGGATTGTTATTGCCAAAAAGTTTACAGCCACCGAATTGAAGAAATTACTTGAAGACCAATTAGAGAAATAAAAAAAATTCGGGTTGGGTATTTGTTAATTTAAAAAATAGGTTTACTTTTGCAACCCGAAAATTCAAAGGAAACCCGAAAGAAATAAAATTAAGATAAGTAATGGCAAATCATAAATCGGCATTAAAGAGGATCAGATCGAGCAGGACAAGGCAACTGCGCAACAGGTATTTTGCAAGGACAATGAGGAATGCAATTAAGGAATACAGAGGGCTTGAAGATAAGGGAAAAGCAACTGAACAGCTTCCAATAATCGTTGCATTGATCGACAAAAATGCCAAGCGGAACGTAATCCATAAGAACAAGGCCGCAAACCTGAAATCGAAATTAACAAAGCAACTCAACGCAATGGCCTAACCACATTGCCACAATAATATTAAAAGCCCCTCCGGTACAATTGGAGGGGCTTTTTTGTTTGTCCCCCTTTCATCTGTTTTCAAATTGGTTATTTAAATTATCATATTTTTACCGCTTCAAAATTAAGAAAGGTTAGATGAGCGAAAAGATAAAATCACCGAATTGTCAGATTTGTTCTTTCAAGGATTTATTATTCAGTTCATTAAAAAAGGATGAGTTACATAAATTGAATTCTTGTAAGGAACAATTCTCTTTTAAAAAAGGGGAAGTAGTGTGCCGTGAAGGTGACCCAATAGAATCGATCATTTATGTGCACCGTGGTTTGATAAAGCTCCATAAGCAGCTATCGAAGACTCTTCCATCTGTTTTATCACCAAGGATTGCATCCTCAAAGAGATTCAGGATAATGGTAAATTTGCCCTCGATATCCTTACACGTTTGAGTAAAAGCACCGATGATGTGCTTGAATCTAAATTTGCATTAAGCAGTAAAAACCTTCGTGGGAGGATCGCCTATATCCTACTTGATTTTGCCAATAACATTTATAAAAGCAACGAATTTGTATTACCCATTTCGCGGCGTGAAATTGCCGAACTGATAGACATGCGTACCGAAAACGTGATCCGCATCATGTCTGAATTCCGCAAAGACGGCCTAATAAAGATAAACGGCCATATCATCGAGGTCATCAACCCGGAGATGCTGCTGAAGGTCAGTGATGCGGGGTGAGAGATTTGATACACTTTTACCGAGCAGCATGTTCAATCCTTTTTCCGGGTACCAGGTTTTTTAAAAACAAATTGCAGGGCCTTGCACAAAAATCGTTTCTTCACCTCCATTTACGCCTCCTTTTTGGATATTGAACCTCCGAAAATACGTAAAATTTGGATTCTCTTTGATTATCGCTTGGCTTTAAACCCTGTTTGTTTACGCTCTCTTTGAACTGTTTCCTGATTATCTTTTTTCAACAGACAGTTAATAGCTTCAGTAAAAACAAAGGGAGTTACATTGAACTCATCACAAATTGTGATGAGTTAAAAATATTGCCCCATTCATCAGTCGTGAGTTGAAACATAAAACGCTCAGGGAAACGTTCCATATTCCTTTTTACTGCTTGATTTAAAATCCTTGTTTCAACTTCGTAAAGTTCAGCAAGGTCAAAATCCAACATCACTTTTTGGCCTCTTATTTCATGAATCCTATTTTGGATGACTTGTAATTCCATGTGGGATTTGGTTTATGCCGTTACTTCCCAATACAAAACTTCCCAAAGATATTCCCAAGTATTTCATCGGTGGTAACCTCACCGGTAATTTCACCAAGATGGTGCAGGGCTTTGTGGATGTCGATGGCTATTAAATCGGCGGGGATGTTTTTAGTGAAACCTTCCTCAATATCTTCAATGGATTTCAATGCGTTGGAAAGGGCCTCGTAATGGCGGGCATTGGAAACGATAGTGTTGTCGCTGAACTGTTCGGTGTTCACCGATTTCAGCAGGCTGTCGGATATCATGGTGATATTTTCCTTACGCTTGGCCGAAATAAAAATGGTCTCCATCTCCACCAGGTCCTTAAACCCGTTCGGTGTTTTCACCAGTTGGTCAATCTTATTACCGATAAGTATCACACGCTTTTCGGGGTCTTCGATTAAAGCCTTGTGTTCTTCCAAAATTTCTTTAACCCGGTTGATATCGCACAACGTAACATCAAAAACAAAGAGGATGATCTTTGCCAGCTTTATTTTTTCCATCGTACGTTCGATGCCAATGTTTTCAATCTCGTCTTCCGAAGTCCTGAGGCCGGCAGTATCGATAAACCGGAAGGCCACGCCATCCAGCACAATGGTATCTTCGATGCTATCCCGGGTGGTGCCCGGTATTTCTGAAACGATGGCCTTTTCCTCCTGCAAAATGGTATTCAATAAAGTGGATTTTCCCACATTTGGCTTCCCGATGATGGCCACAGGGATACCATGCTTCAATACATTTCCCACCGAAAATGAAACCAACAGGCTGCCAATTTCCTTTTTCAGGTTTTCGAGCAGGGTGTTTATTTTTTTTCTATCGGCAAACTCCACATCCTCCTCCGAAAAATCCAGTTCAAGTTATATCAGCGAAGCAAAATTCACAAGCTCGGCCCTTAGTTCCTTTATCTTGTTCGAGAAACCCC
>NIVA01000101.1 GCA_002254335.1 Bacteroidetes bacterium 4572_114
CCAGCGTCAACTGTTGGCAATGCCTGTATGGTCAATGTCATATCATCCGAAACACTAACAGTACACGGTTCGATAGGTTCAGCAGTCAGGGTTAATGTTACAACACCATTTGTTTTATCATTGATTCCAGGTGTGTACTCAGTTATTAAATTAGTAGGGCCATTAAAAGTTCCATCACCACTTGTTGTCCAAAAGTAGGGGCCATCGGAGTTACTTACATTTGGATTAGTAATGTATGTTTCACCAGTACAAATTAGAGTATCATTTCCGGCATCAACATCAGGAAGCATTTGGAAACAGAGGGTCATAAAGTCTTCTGAAGAAATAGTGCAGGGATAAATTGGAGATGCTGCTACCCCAAGTTCAATACATCCAATCATATAGTCTATTGGACTTGGGAAATAAATAGGTTCAAATAATGTGTCATCATCAAATCCTCCACCGCCACTTATTACAAACCACTGTAATTGCGAATAATTATCTGCTATTACCAATCCGGTAAAATCCATTACCTCGCCTTCGCAAATAGTTGTATCATTGGGTGAAATGTTGATGCTTGGGGCAGGGGCAACCGTAATATCAAAATAACAGGTATCATTACAAATACTTCCGCCCGGGAAGGTGTAGCCTATATTAAATGTTCCTGATCCGGTAAGGGAGGGGTCGAAATGATAATCCGAACCCCCATTTGGCACAACCCCAAGCCCAAAGTAGATTCCATTTGGAGGTGTACCTCCATTCAATGATAGAATGGTATCTGAACAAATAGTTGTATCATTTGGGCAAACAACTTCTGGGGGTATTTCAATAACAGTGATGCTAAATGAACAAGAATCTTTGCAAGTAGAAATAAGATCGGTGTAAGTATAAGTGATGGTGTGGGGGCCTATGCCGGCATTTATTGGGGAGAACGAACCACCAGTAACACCATTGCCTGAATATTCACCACCTTCCGGGGTTGCTCCCGTAAGTTCAAACGGATCGGAATCTGCACAAACAGCATAGTCATCCGGGCATGTTACTACAGGTAATGGGTTTACTGTGAAACTTAATGATCCTGTGGCATCAAGGCAAGGCTCAAATGCAATGGCATTAAGGGTAATATCAACCGGGCCTATATAACCAGCATCAAGCTCAAAGAATAAACCATTCATTATACCGGCTTCCGGTGGGGTAACCACCCACTCAGTTGTTTCGGCATTTAAAACAACAACGCCTGAAAAATCAATTATCAGTTCATTACCGAAACAAACATCTTCCTGACTGAGTGGCCAGTTATTGATTTCAACATCACTGCATGGTGGAATGAGTGATAAATTAACAATGATGTTAGCGTTACATAAATATGTGCCAATTTCCGCAACATCATAAATAATATCCGTATCAGAATCCCAAACCTTATAATAATAGTTTAATCCCTCTTCTTCCAGGCAATTGAAAAAAACCTCCAATGGCACTTTGCCCCAGAAGAAATCTTCCACCCCACGGCATAAACCCGTGATAAGGTCAAATGCTGCTACCTTTCCGTTGAGGACAGTTATATCTCCCATCGTGGCACTATTCACCAAAACCAGCATTGAGTTTGGTGGGGGATCTTCAAGTGTCCATATCGGCTCACCTTCCACGGAATTATCGATAGTAATTTGGGGTATTTCAATTCTTTTCAGTGGGGCGATGTTAAAGGAAGGTTTGATAACACCAGTATCTGATACAGGGATTTTGTCTTGAATTATCGGTAAACCATTTGCATTTCTGTAATTGCAGTTATGAAATGATCCTATAGGTAAGGTATTTACCTCTAAAGTATTCCCTGCCAGGGCTATCCCACTAACTGAGAAAGTCAACAATATTAACCAAACTTTAACACGCCAAACGTTATATAACATTCCATCCTCCTTTTTAGTTATCAGTTTTATATAAAAAAACCGGGTTTACAAAAAATGCAAACTATTTAAATCGCCTTGCCAAAACCTTCGACAAAGATAAAGAATCCCCAAAATGGACGAGTTGCTTGATTTGGTTAATAAAAACCCGAGAGCGAAAATAGGAATTAAAAGCCAATTGGAATGGTGGCATAGTATAATTTAAAAATCATCTAAATAATAGAAGCTAAAAGGGCAGTCCCATTTAGAACTGCCCTTTTAGTTTAATCCGTTAAAAACCGGTCTGCATAGAGGTGAAAATTAGTATTTCCCAGCTTATATGCATTATTCCTTAACATTAATTTCAACCCGTCTGTTCTTTGCTTGCCCTTCCCTGGTGTTGTTTGGCGCAATTGGATTTTGAATGCCAAAACCATTTGCTTCCAATCTTGAGGGATCGATACCTTTGTTGGTGAAATATTTCTTCACACTGTTGGCACGTTCTTTTGAGAGTTTTAGGTTAAAATCTTTAGGGCCGGTAATATCAGTGTACCCATATATGGTGAACCTGGTATCGGGATAATCATTCATGATTTTAACAATATTGTCCAGTTCATCAAAAGATTCTTTAAGGATTGTTGAGCTACTGATTTCAAATTCAATGTCTTCAGTATTAAACCCAATCAATTCCTTTACCTCTACGGGAACAATAACAGGCAACGGGCATCCCTTTTTACTTGCAGGGCCAGCTTCATTAGGACATTTATCCAAATGATCGGGAACACCATCTCCATCATTATCAGGGCAACCATTAAACTCGGCCAGGCCGGCAATATCGGGGCAGTTATCCAAATGGTCAGGTATGCCATCCCCATCTTTATCGGGGCAACCGTTAAATTCAGCTAAACCGCCAACCTGTGGACATTCATCTTTTTGGTCGATAATACCATCTCCATCGGTATCAGGGCAACCATTAAATTCGGCCAAACCTGCAACTTGTGGGCAGGCATCGTCATTATCAGGGATACCATCACCATCAGTATCCGGACATCCGTCAAATTCAGCAAGGCCATAAACTTCCGGGCATAAATCGCGTTTGTCAATAATTCCATCACCATCTTGGTCCTTAACCTTTCCAAACCTGGTTACCAGGCCAATAGAATAATGCATGTAATCGTTAAAGTCCCAGTTATAATCGTATGCACCCTGGAAGTTGACCCCTAACTTTTCGATAAACCAAATGTTGATCCCAATACCCATTGAACTGGATAAATAGGCAATCTCATCAATGGAGGAACCATTCATGCCAAGATAAATGTATGGATCGAACCAACTGGTTTCATTCAGCAAATAATCATTTGCAAACTTATATTCCAGTTGTACGCCATACTTCCAAAATTTATCCCCTGTTATCGTCCTGTCTAATGGGATCAGGTTAAGCTTTTCAGGCTCAAATTTAACATTTGCCACCAATGCTGAGGCATTAAAAGATTTGTTGATGTTCCGTCCGAGCCTAATCATGCCCGGTATGGTGTTTCCCATCCAACAGGCATTAGTAAACTGTTCTCCGAGACTAAGATCAATAACATGAAAATCAACATAATTAGTGCTTACACCAATTAACCATGGGTTTTCCGAATCCTGCGCCCGTACAGTTGCGCCCAGCGCAAAAACAATTGTAAGAAGTAGTAGGATTTTTTTCATAAGATTATTATTTTAATTAGTAACTAAAACGAAACTTCTGTTCAACCGAATCCATAAGTTTTAAGGATTGTTGTTACAAATACTTTTCTTTAATAATATAAAAAACATGTTCTATTAATCTATATATTGCTGGGTGGTATATATCTATTGGGGAGACGTAAATAAATCGTAAAAAAAGAACTATAATCCTACCCGTTAGCATTGATCTGCTGAAAAAATCAATGTAAAAGTAATAAAAAAAGCATCACTTTTTCAAATGATGCTTAAATTTAAAAAAAATGTGTGAAAGTTTAATAATCCAGGTTGACTGCTTCAACGGATTTTACTTGTGGAATGGCTTTTTTCATAGCTGTTTCCACTCCGTTTTTAAGGGTCATCGTACTGTGAGGGCATGATCCACACGCACCAAGGAGACGTACATTTACCACATTATCATCAGTCATTTCAATGAATTCTATATCGCCGCCATCTTGCTGTAAGTATGGCCTGATTTGGTCAATAACATTTTCTACTTTGGTGGTGATATCTTCTTTTTTACTTTCCATGATATTATTTTGTTAGTATTGAAAAATTAATGGTTTATTTGGTTATTAGCTACGATTTATAAATTTTATTTTATGCAAACGGCGAACCTTTTGGCGTATTCAACTGGCTTATTATGTTCCCTGCCAATTTTTCAAATGCCAATGATTCAGGGTCTGCATCATCTAAAAGTGAAACAGGTTTTCCCGTATCCCCCGACTCACAAATCCCCTGCACCAAAGGTATCTCGCCCAATAGAGGGACATTTGCCTCTGCTGCCAGCTTTTTGCCCCCCTCTTTTCCGAAAATGTAGTATTTGTTTTTGGGCAGTTCTGCGGGGGTAAACCAGGACATATTCTCAATCAAACCTAAAATGGGAACTTTAATCTTGTCGGAATTAAACATGCTGAATGCTTTTCGGGCATCGGCAAGTGCAACTTCCTGGGGCGTGCTTACAATGGCAATACCCGACACAGAGACTTCCTGCACGATTGTAAGATGGATATCACCAGTACCGGGAGGTAAGTCGATGACAAGATAATCCAGTTCGCCCCAATCGGTATCGCCCAATAATTGGTTTAATGCATTTGATGCCATTGGCCCCCGCCAGATTAATGCCTGTGACGGATCGACGAAAAAGCCAATCGATAGGATTTTTATACCATATTTCTCAATTGGGATTATTACATCCTTACCATTTCTTTTTTCGGCCATTGGCTTAGCGTCCATCAGGCCAAACATAAGTGGTATTGACGGCCCATAAATATCAGCATCCAACAAACCAACCTTTGCCCCTGTTTTTTTTAGTGATACGGCAAGGTTTGCCGACACGGTGGATTTGCCTACGCCACCCTTCCCTGAGGCTACTGCAATAATATGTTTAATACCTGCCAGGGCATCTTCTTTTATTGCTTTTATGGTTATGTTCCCCTTTATTTGCACATCTTCGCCCAGCGATTTAACAAGGGCGTCAATACAACCCTGTTCAACAATGGCCGCACTTTTATCGTTTGGCCCAGGGAACAGCAACGTTAAGCTGATGCGTTTTCCTTCGATATTGATGTCGTCCACCATTTTAAGTGATATGATATTATCACTTTTGGGGAAATAGATCACCTCTTTTAGGGCTTCAATTACCTGTTCTCTTGTAAATGACATTTAATTTTTTATTAAAAATGAATAAATTTTTGCGGCTGCAAAATTAAGAAAATAACTAATTGAATTAGATGTGTTTTATTTTTTTGGCTAATTTAGAGGGATTTATAAACAAGGCCGTTAAGTAAAATTATTTGGTTCTACCACGAATTTAGTGGGTAATGCTAAACAACAAATTTCAAAACATAAATAACAAAAAAAACTCAATATAGAAAATTCAAATTTCAAAAATAAAAAGGATAATTCTAATAACACACTGATTTAAAGAGATTTTATAAGATACAAGTTGACAATTTTTAAATACTATGATTTTAGTAGTTTGTATTTTTGAATTTAATTATTGGAATTTATTTGAAATTTATTATTTGCTATTTGTAGTTTGTTAACCGGATCCATTAAAATTGCAGTAGTAACAATGATTTTAAATATTTAGTTCAACTGACGGATCCCAGAAGTGCTTTTCAAATTCCAGGATTTTATCATTTTCAACGGCAATACCTTCGCCTTCCAATAATTGCTTCATAACATCGGGGCCTCCAAAGTGGTATTTGCCGGTTAGCAAACCATTTCTGTTGACTACCCTGTGTGCCGGAATATTTTCTGCAGGGCGGTGCGATTTGTTCATTGCCCAGCCCACCATCCGTGCCGACCCCTTTGTGCCGAGGTATTCGGCAATGGCCCCATAACTTGTTACCCGTCCCGAAGGGATTAGCTTCGCCACTTTATACACTTTTTCGAAAAAAGGTCCATCTGAATTCATGTGATGAAAATAAAAAAAGTCCCGGCAAGACCGGGACTTTTAATAATATTTTGATCAAAAGATTTTATTTAATGATCAATTTCTGGTTGGAAATACCATTAACAGTTTCCATCCTGACGAAATAAACGCCTGTTGGCAAATCGTTGGTATTGATCCTGATTTGGTTGTTGTTAACAGGTGTTTGGTAAACAACCTGGCCTGTGTAGTTAATCAGGCTTACCGATTTGAGCATATCCGTTGATTCGATATTTACAAATCCTGTTGCAGGGTTAGGATAGATGCTTACATTGTTAACTTCATTTTCTTCAATACCTGTAACTGTGGTAATCATCAGGTTGTCGATCATGAATACAAAAGCATCTTCTGAAACACATTGGATAGCAACATAAACCAATTGGCCGTCATAAGCTGACAGGTCGATGGTCTGTTCAGTCCATACAACAGGTGCTTCCAAAACACTAGTGTTTAGCATGGTGAAGTCCCCGGGGTTCATGCCTGTGGTCGATACACCTACATTGTA
>NIVA01000102.1 GCA_002254335.1 Bacteroidetes bacterium 4572_114
GGGCAACCGGCAACTGACAGACGTAAAGGGGTCAGCAGAGGGCATAGTAGGTATGGAAACGAGCCAACATAGAAAGTTGGAAGCCTCACCAAATACCGAAGGCCCGAACCTGTTAACTAAGGAAAGCGTTCGACGATGCGTAAAAACGAAAGAAACAACGGAAAAACGAAACATGGTACCTGTTGTGATGCCGGACGGCAGAACCGTTTCGGGATTACTCTCAGGAGTTGTATTGTTTTCGCAATTGAAGAAAGGGTGTACCTTGACCGCAAGGTTTAAAAAGTTAATAGGAACCGCCTTGGTACGGAGCACGTATGCCGGGTGGTGTGGGGGGACAGCGGCGCGAGCCGCTTCCTACCCGCTTAGTATTGGTGATTACAGGATGTTCTCAACAACTCAGTATGAGTTGAGCTATCTGGTATTGATTTCGGTTTAAAAGCTGCCCTATCAATAGCGAAACCCGTACCGGGTTTTTGTTACCACATTGAATATCATAAAGCTACAATACCACAACCCGTACCGGGTTGCAGACAAAGTGTTTCTATACCTACAATTTTGTAGATGAGGGACATATTGAAGAAATGGGACGCAAAAGCCAAAACCAGATTTAACACCTCACCGGTTGGAAAACAGCAATCTAATTGATTGATGAATTGAAATAACCCTACCCAACCTTCGAGAGATATTCGAGGTGCTTTTTATTTATCACCTCTATATTTTTACCTTTAATCCGTAAAATCTCCTGCTCTTTCAACTGGCTTAATATCCTGCTGGTACTCTCTTTGGACATCCCGGCAAGTTCGGCCAGGTCTTTACGCGAAATGGTTAGTGTAAAAACACGGCTGTAGTAAACTTCATTTACCAAATAAAGAAGGGCATCTGCTATCCGGGCTTCCATGTTTTTGTATATCAGGCTGATGAGCCTTGTGGAATAATACTTCTGCGATTGGTTCATGTGTTTGAAAAGGAGAGGGACATATTTTTTATTTGAAAATACGATGGTCTTAAACACATCAATGTCGATTAGGCAGGCCCGAGAATCCATTACGGCCACGCTTGACCTGAAGAGTATGTTATCATCAAAAATTGCGGGGAAGTCAAGTATATGAAAAGGTTTAACAAGTCGCAGTATCAAATTTTTATCGTGGTCCCCTTCTATCAAAACTTTGGCCATGCCATTAAGCAAAAAAATCAGGTAATTGGATGAAGTGCCTTGTTTGTAAATGGTTTCGCCGGTTTTGAAATCAACTTCAGTTTTATTTTTGTTCATCACATCATGCTCTTCTTTAGTTAAACTATTGAAGAAGCATTGTTGCCGGTGGACACAAAGTCCACATTTTATTTTCGAGCTAAAGTTCAGCATGTTAAATTCAAATTGTGGTGTATAAAGTGAGGTATCTCAATTTTTAAATGTAATCATGTCATTTCTTTAAATCATGGCATGAATAACAAATTTACACTTTTGCAACCTCAATAGTACAACAAACTAATGAAATCACAATATCCGGGGCAAAAATATGGAACAATTCTAAAGCGGGAGGCTCTTTCCAATGCTTTTGTTGATGCTGATATTAGCTTCCTCGTTTTAAAATCCTCCGACCCGTTCCCGGGTTTTTACTGTCCTGGAAAAAATCCTGCCGACAACAGTTGCAAAGAAATTTCATACTATTTGCCCGTCCAAGTACAGGCCGGTTGTATTGAAGATATTATTTGCAGGGTAAGCCTTGAGATTTTCAACGGTTCAAAAATCCAGGTTTGTGCTTCAAAGGTTTTACTTGGTGGTAAATTTGTTCAGGCCATCCGCATAAAAGGTACTAATTTAACCGGTATTCAGCGAATTGTTTCGATTTTTAATAAGAACGACATTCAGTTTTATAAAAGCAGGAAAGTCAATATTTATCTCGCTAAGATTTATTTGAAGTCCTTTTTCGAGGTAAAAAAGTTAGAAAGTTCGATTTATCAAAATACCTATACACCCGAACTATTCTATCTTGCTATTCCTGAAAAACTGGACTGGAAATTATTTGAAAAACTTATCACATACCAGAAGACTTCTTCCACATTTACAAACTTTGACGCGGCCCTTGGCTATTGGATACAGACACCGGCCTTTGCCGATTTTATACGGATTTATGGAACAAAGCTGAAGCTTTCGGAGTTGCAGGCAATTAGAGATGGTTTTCTTGAAAACCTGAAAAACTATAAAGAAAAAAAGATATTAATATAATGGCTATACCATGAATTTATGGAGAAATGGTAAAAAGAAAACTGGAACATTGGAACATTGGAAAATTGGAAAACTTGCAGGGACATTCAACTATTCCATTATTTCATCATTCCATTATTCTAATAAAAAACTTTGCCCATTAAAATAACAGTAGAACCAATTTAATAAATACATTATGAAATTTAAAAATATTTCCGTCCTCTTCGTTATCCTGTTGCTATTTTGGTTGGCGTTAAACAACTCCCTCAAATTACCGGTGGTATTAATTGGTATAGGCGTTTCGGCACTTGTGGCATTGTTGTTTTGCAGTAAATGCTCTTTGTTTAACGATATGAAATTTAGCCCAAAAGCACTCGTAAATACAATAATGTTCCTCGTGGTTTTCTTTATCGAGCTGGTTAAATCAAACATAGATGTTACCCGCCGTGTGCTTTCGCCATCATTGCCCATTAATCCGGGTATCGTAGAGGTAAAAACAAAACTCAAGTCAAAATTCGGGCGGATGCTTTTGGCAAATTCAATAACATTGACACCCGGGACATTGACCGTTGAGGTAATCGAAGATTCTTTTTTTATTCACTGGATTGATGTTGAGGATGATGAAATTGGAAGTGCAAGTAAAAAAATTGTTGAAAAATTTGAAAAATATCTGGAGGTGATTTATGGTTAACACAATTCTTACCATTGCTTTGGCTATTACAATTTTGAGCATTGGCATTACCATGGTCCGGTTTGCCATTGGTAAAACCGCCATCGACCGTGTGATAGCTTTTGATGTGATGACCATCGCATCTATCTCGATAATAGCAATATTGGCATGGATGTCAGGGCGTGTTATTTATCTTGATATCGCTATTGTATATGGTTTGTTGAGCTTTTTGGCAGTAATTATTATTGCTAAATATTTAGAAAAAAGTTTGTAAACAAATAAAACAGAAAGTAATGGAAATAATAGGGGCAATAATTACACTTTTTGGATCTTTCGTGCTTTTAGTAGCTTCAATAGGCCTTGTGCGGATGCCTGATGTTTACAACCGTCTGCAGGTAGGGACAAAAGCTACCACACTTGGTACCATCCTTAGTTTGGTTGGTTTGGCTTTTGTCGTCCCTGGTTGGACGGCCAAATTGATTTTGCTTATCATTTTCATAATGATGACAAATCCGGTATCGTCGCATGTATTGGCCAGGGTTGCTTATTTTATCAAAATCCCGTTTACCAGCCGCACGGTAACAGACAAACTTAAATTAAGCGATAAGGCATTGCGAATTGAACATGAACCTAAATGAGTGTTCGATATTTTGATATTTGAGCTTTGAATTTGGTTTCATCATAGTTTTAGAAACAAAAAAATATTTTAATAAATAAAGCAATGAATTTTTTAATCATAAGTATTTTATTAGGGATTTTAATGTTGGTAATGGCCGGCATTGCTATTTATCATAAAAGTATGGTAGTGGCCATTATAAGTGCAGGTGCCTTAAGCCTGTTCGCCTCTATTTTATACTTGCTCCTCGCTGCGCCTGATGTGGCTATGACTGAGGCTGCCATTGGTAGCGGCCTGTCAACCATCATATTTTTTTATGTGTTGAACAGGATAAGGACCACCGACGAGAAAAAGGAAGATGGGGAAATGGAATAGTGGAAGAATGGAGGAATGGAGTAATGGAGGAATGTGGGAATGGAATAGTGGAAAAATAGGGTATAAGGAATGTACGTTGGTAGGAAATACCACGGCAGCAGCCGGTGCGGTGGAACTCCCTTCCCTTGAAGGGGAAGCCCCGAAATCTTTCGGGGGGGATGGGGTCCATATAGCGGAAGTTAGGAAGACATATAAAAATAATTACAATTGAATTTAGGATTTGCAATAAGAGGTCGATTTAAAATAAAAACAAAATGAAAAACTTTTTTAAAATCATAATAATAGCGGCTTTTGGGGTTATGCTCTACCCATTGTTCGATAGTTTTTCGGGCAACGGGCAACTTAATGATTTAGCAAGCTTTTATGCCCAAAAAGAAAATGTTGAAAAAGTAAATTCTGCCAACCTCGTTACAGCGGTCGTGGTAACTTATAGGGGTTTGGATACCCTGGGCGAGGTTACTATCTTGTTTCTTACCGCTGCCATTATTGCATTTTTCCTGACCAAACAATCAGAGGTGAGGACCCTTCGCCGCAATAGCGAGATTTTTCAAACTGCTGCAAGGTTACTTATCCCTGTTATCATAATGGTGGGCGTGTATATTTTCATCAACGGGCATTTAAGCCCGGGCGGAGGTTTCCAGGGGGGTGCCGTAATTGCTTCTGCGGTAATCCTGATGCTCCTCGCTTTCCCCAATATGCCGTTCAACAGCAAGCTTTTTGGCTTAATTGAAAGTACTTCGGGGTTGGTGTTTGTAGGCATAGCTTTTTTAGGGGTATTGATTGGCACAGGTTTTTTAGACAATGCCATTTTGCCCTTGGGAACTTTTGGCGAGTTGTTGAGCGCCGGAACCATCCCCATAATTTATTCATTTGTAGGATTGAAGGTTGGGGCCGAACTCTCAAATATTATTAGCGGGTTACAATCAGTACAGGCTGATAATTAGGAATGAAGCAAATCTATTTATTTAACTGATACTGAAATAAAATGACGAATGGAGCCTGTACAAAAAAGGAACTTGGGCAAGAGCCAGTGTGGTGGTGGTTCTCCCCCTCAAGGGGGAGTTAGAGGGGGTCTTTGGTAGCAGCGGACAATTAAATACAAATAACAACCATCTAAATAGTCACAAACAAATAACAAACTAATAATGGAATATGTAGCTTTAATAATTGGATTTTTAGTCATACTTGCCGGATTATGGGCTATTATGACACGTAAAAATATTATCCGCATCATCATAGGTTTCAGCATTTTCGATACCGGATTACATATTGTGATAGTAGCTTTGGCTTATGTAAAGGGTGGCACTGCCCCAATTTTAGATAGTGCCGTAGGTATTGATGATGCATTGAACAAAATAGTTGACCCCGTTCCGCAAGCTTTGGTGCTTACCGCCATTGTAATTGGTTTGGGTGTTACGGCACTTATGCTGGCTTTTGCCATGAAAATGCATAAGGAGAAAAAGACTTTGGATATTAGAAATTTTAGGGACATGAAGTGGTAAGCAGGAGATTGTTGATTTATGATTGTCGATTGAAAGAAACAATCGTAAATCAACAATCGTAAATCATAAATTACAAATCATAAACAACAAATAAAAAATGATTTCACCCATTCATATATTGACCATAGGTCTTGGCGGCGCATTTGCCCTGGGGTTTGTCAATAAAAAGGCAATAAACCTATCGGCAACTTTAATGCTTCTCGCCATCGGTTTTATGGGAACTATTTCGGCCACATGGCTGGTACAGCTATACAGTGGCGCAGAGGCTGTCCAGATGTTTACCGCCGGGTTCAAACCGCCTTATTCCATCAATTTGTTGATGGGGATAAAAGAAGCATTTCTTACTACCATTATTAATCTGGTGGGATTGTTGGGTGGCTTGTACCTTCTCGGAAACCTAAAAAAATCCGGTCCTCATGCCATTATGGTGTTCCTGGTTTTTATTATGGGGCTAAACGTAATTGTGCTCACCCGTGATGCTTTCAACTTGTTCGTGTTTATGGAAGTAGTGAGCATTGCCACGGCAGGCCTGATTATCCTCACCCAAACAGGTAAATCTATCCAGGCCGGTTTTAAATATATGATTGCAACCGGGATTATTGCAGGCATCTTCCTGCTCGGTATTATATTTGCCTACTATTTTAGCGCAAGCTTAAACATCGACGATATTGCAGCGGCAAACCTCACCACATTGAAAGGTGGCAGTATTGCCGTAATGTTGATTCTTATTGCCCTGGTACTTGAACTGAAACCCTTCCCTGCCAATGGATGGGCCTTAGATGTTTACGAAGCTTCTAACCCGGGGATTTCAGCCCTTATTTCTGCTGCTTCGGCAACGGCATTTTATTTTGTGTTGTATAAAGTAATTGCCATTGGCGATGCGCAGTGGTACAATATTATTGCCATTGCCGGCATGATAACCTTTGTGGGTTCTAACCTTTTTGGTGTGAAACAAGACAAAGCCCAACGATTGTTAGGATACTCTTCGGTGGGCCAATTAGGGTTATTAATGGCCATTTTGGGTTTTAAACCCTACCTCGGCGACAAGTTTGAGTTTATTGCCGTATCAATATTGATTTCTCATTATTTGGCCAAGGCCGGATTGTT
>NIVA01000103.1 GCA_002254335.1 Bacteroidetes bacterium 4572_114
CGCCCACTGGCAATATCAAATATTGTCAGAAGCCTCTACATGCTCCTGATGATACATATTTGGTCGTTCAGCACTTCGGTAAATACACTAATCAGCAACATCATCGGCGAAGGAAAGCCACAACTGGTTTTTCCAATTATTTCCAGGGTCAATAAATTTAGCCTGATGATAACAATACTGGTCATGATAGTTAGCGTTGTTTTTTCAGGATACCTCATCAGGATTTATACCGATGACCCTGCGTTAATAGCGGGGGCCAGGCCCGTATTGTTTGTTGTGACCGGGGTTTTACTGCCCTTATCGATTTCCAATAACTGGTTCAACGGGGTTTCGGGGACTGGAAATACCAAAATTGCGCTATTCATCGAGATAGGCTCCATTGTCCTTTACGTTGCTTATATTTTTATTTTAACCTTTGCACTTAAAGCCTCCCTGCCGGCTATCTGGACTTCGGAATATGTTTACATCGTTACTATCGGAATATTTTCATATCTTTATCTGAAATTTGGGAAATGGGAAGGGAAAAAGGTTTGATGTCGGGTGTTGGATGCCGGGTGTCGGGTGTAGGGTGCCGGGTGTGGGAAGGCGGAAGACAGGAAGTATTTGAAGTGAACTAAAGTTTGGAGTGTCGGAAATTCAGGGACGGAAGTGGGCATCGGAGGTCGGGTGTTGGGAGACAGAGCTGACAAACCCTGCAGTGACGGGATTTAGCTTTGCTCAAGATCGGTCACCGGTCACCAGGCACCGTGCATTCTGGAGTTTATCTGGCAAAACAATAATCTCAATTTAAATAATTAAATATTCTAATCAAATGAAAAGACTCTACTTTTCCCTCAGCATCATCAGCGCATATCTCCTGATGACGGGATGTGATCGCCCAAATGAAACCAATAACAAGGATTCGATAAACGAGCACCTGATCGTAGCAACACTGTATCATCAGCAGGCTGCCGAAATGAAAGCCCTGACGTACCAGGCATACAATATTGCAAGGTGCCGGTTGGATGAAAAACTGAAAGGGACAGACAACCCAGCCGGCCTGGCCATTGTGCTGGATATTGATGAAACTGTGTTGGACAACAGCCCTTATGAAGCAAAAACCATTCTCGAAAACATCAGTTATCCCGAAGGTTGGGACGAGTGGATGAACCTGGCAAATGCAGATGCCCTGCCCGGGGCGGTGGATTTCCTTAACTATGCTAACCAGCATGGGGTAGGGATTTTTTATATCACCAACAGGAAGGAAAAATACCGCAAGCAAACGATGAAAAATTTACTTGAGAAAGGTTTCCCCCAGGCGGTAAACGAACATCTGTTGCTGCGTACAGACGAATCCAGCAAAGAAAAGCGGAGAAATTTAGTATCTGAAAATCATGAAATATTCCTGCTGCTTGGTGACAATCTTAGTGATTTTGATATGATCTTCGATAAAAAAAATTCCGGGGAGCGTGAAGCTACTGTGAAAAAATTACGGGATGAATTTGGTAAAAAGTTCATTATCCTCCCAAATACGATGTATGGCGACTGGTTGGGCGCGATTTACGATTATGATCATTCCCTGGACAATCAACAAAAATTAGAAAACTATAAACAAAACCTTAGAGGGTTTTAAACATGTATGCCATCATTTTGTCGGCTACCCGCGTAAAGATGGACAAACCAAAAAAATATTGCCGCTAATGCGCGAATTTATAATTAGTTGATAATTAGTTGCGTCCAATGTTATGTGGGTAGCCATTTTGTCTATAATAAATGAGTACGGTCTAAAAACGAAGTTTTTGAAAATTAGCGAAATTTTATTGTTTTCAAACACGTGATTGTGCGATAATTAAAAAAATATATTAGCGCATCCATATGACTGAAAGGCATCCGTATGGACGGACAAGTTTAGCGGCAAAAAAGGGCTTTTTAGACCGGACTCATAAATTAAAAACATAACGTGTTTGGTTTAGGTTATCAATTGATATTTACTTCGTGTCATGTACTTTGGGTCATTTGCGCTTTGCGCCATCAAAAATCCCACAACCATTACAGGATCAATTGGCCGAAGGTGGGAGGATGATAATCCCGGTGGGTAAAGAAAATACCGTGCAGGAGTTGGTTTTGATAAGGAAAAAAGATGGCCGGCTTTTGCAGGAAGATATTGTCCCTGTTAGGTTTGTGCCACTATTGAAAGAGGGTGGGTGGAAGTATTAAAGCTAAAGCTGTCAGACAGTTCCATTTGCAAAAGAACAACTACTTGTGCGGTGATGTAATAAATTTCACACAAAAACTGTCTGACAGCTTACTGCTTAAAAAGGTTGCCCCAATATTAACTGAGGATGGAAGCACCTGTAAATTATAATTTTATGAAAGAGCTAACATTCGAAACCCGCGAAGATTTCCGCCATTGGCTGGATGATAACCATCAATCATCCCAAGGGGTTTGGGTGGTGTATTTTAAAAAGCACACAAAAACACAAAGCATCAGTTATAACGAAGCCGTTGAAGAGGCCCTGTGTTTCGGCTGGATCGACAGCAAAGTCAGGACTATTGATGAGTTGAGGTACAAACAGGTTTTTACCCCACGGAACCCCAAAAGCATGTGGTCGGAGTTGAACAAGCAGCGTATTGCAAAGATGGTGGGGGCAGGCAAAATGAAACCGGCTGGATTAAAAGCTGTGACCGAGGCCAAAAAGAACGGCCAATGGGAAAAATCCTACAAAGACAAAAATCCCCCACAAATCCCTGACGACCTTAAAACGGCACTCATGAAAAATCCATCGGCATGGGAGAATTTCAACAACTTCGCCCCCTCATACCGGGGTACTTACATTATTTGGGTTGTTATTGCCAAGCGCACAGAAACACGTGAAAACCGCATTAAAAAAGTTGTGGAAAATGCTTTGAAGAATGTGAAGCCGGGGATGATGTAACGCGTTTCGGGTTACGGGTTGCGAAAAACCTTCCAGGTTTTGGATGTTCTGTCAAATTTTAAAAACTCAGTATGAGTTGAGCTTTCTAGTATTGATTTCGTTTGAAAAGTTGTTCTATATATAGCGAAACCCGTACCGGGTTTTTGTTACTGCATTGGAAACCATAAATCTACAATACCACAACCTCCCGCATGGGCGGGACAGGCTGTACCGGGTTGTCGGAAAAATGTTCTTGAGTCGATAATAATGTGGATAAGGACTATATTAAAAAATGGGACGAAAAAGCCAAAACCAGATTTAACACCCCACATGGAAGGTTTCGAATAATTCGTTTGTGGCCCTGATCTATGCTGATGCAAGCTGATATCGGATTGCTTTATCCGCGTTATTCTGCGCTAATCTGCGTCCTCTTTTTTTTTGTAACCCGGAATCTGCGCCCCTCGTGTCACACAAATTTCTCAATCAACTCCACCAGCCGTGCCGAATAGCCCACTTCATTATCGTACCAGGCAACTATTTTTATCAGCTTTTGTTTATCGCCAAGCACCGCTGTTAGCCCGGCATCAAAAACCGCAGAATGGGTGTTGCCTATCACATCTATGCTCACTATGGGGTCTTCGGTATATTCGAGGATGCCTTTTAATTTTCCATCGGCGGCCTCTTTAAACTTTTGATTTATCTCTTCGATGCTTGTGCAGGATTTTAATGTACAGGTCAGGTCGGTGAGCGAACCGTCCGGCACAGGCACCCTTATGCCGGCGCCCCCAAGGTTATTTTTCAAGTGTGGGAAAATTCGGGTTGCCGCCTTGGCCGCACCGGTTGTTGTTGGCACAATGGAATAAGCTGCCGCACGCCCGCGCCGCAGGTCTTTGTGGGGCGCATCCAACAGGTGCTGGTCTTTGGTGTAGGAGTGTACCGTGGTAATAAACCCTTTTTGTATGCCCCAGTTATCGTCAAGGATCATTATGAGCGGCGCCACATTGTTTGTTGTGCAGGATGAATTGGAGATAATCCTGTCGTTGCGGTCGATAATATGATCGTTTACCCCAAGCACTATATATTTCACATCTTCACTTTCATCCTTTGCCGGGGCCGAAATAATGACTTTCCGTGCACCAGCTTCAAGGTGTTGTCCGGCAGCCGCTTTGGTAACAAACATTCCAGTTGACTCAATCACCACATCAATCTTCAATTCTTTCCAGGGAAGTTTTTTTGGATCTTCAATGGTAAAAACCTTAACGCCTTTGCCATTAATTATCAAATGATCTGTATCGTGTTTCACCTCTCCTGGAAACTTCCCCTGCACCGAATCATATTTAAGCAGGTGTGCCAGGGTATGTGTATCGGTCAGATCGTTTACGGCAATTAGTTCCATGTTCGCGTTTTTGAATAATTGCCTGCATGTAATCCGGCCAATTCTGCCAAAACCATTAATTGCTACCCTAATTTTGTTCATAGTTAAACCGATTTTTATATTTTTGCCCTCCCTTGAAAAAAGGAGGGCAAAAGTATAATAATGTTGAGAGCCAAACTGTAGAATACTACTAAAATTTTAAAATAGAAACCTAACAATAATTTAACATGGAACATGTAAAAAAGTACGTTGAAGAGCACAAAGACCGTTTTTTGGAAGAGTTGTTCGAATTAATCAGGATACCATCCATCAGCTCAGAATCGGAACACAAAGATGATATGCTGAAAACTGCCGAAAAGTGGAAGGAATTCATCCTCGCTGCCGGGGCCGACAAGGCAGAGGTTATGCCTACCGAAGGAAACCCGGTTGTTTATGGCGAAAAGATTATCGACCCCAAATTACCGACAGTAATAGTTTATGGCCACTACGATGTGATGCCGGTTGACCCTATCGACCTGTGGAAAAGCAAACCGTTTGAACCGGAAGTGCGTGATGGGCATATTTGGGCACGTGGCGCCGATGACGATAAGGGCCAGGCTTTTATGCACGCCAAGGCATTTGAATTAATGGTAAAGACCAACACACTGCCGTGCAACGTAAAATTCATGATCGAAGGTGAAGAGGAAATTGGTTCCCCCAGCCTTGGAAAATTCTGTGAAGAAAATAAAGAACTGCTCAAAGGTGACATTATCCTTGTTTCGGACACCGGCATGATTGCCAAGGATATCCCATCAATAACTACAGGCCTGCGCGGGCTTGCTTACATGGAGGTAGAAGTAACAGGGCCAAACCACGACCTCCACTCAGGGCTTTTTGGTGGTGCTGTTGCCAACCCCATCAATATACTTACAAAAATGATCGCTTCCCTGCAGGACGAAAATAACCACATCACCATTCCCGGTTTTTATGACGATGTCCTGGTGGTTTCTGATGAAGAACGCGCTGAAATGGGCAAGGCCCCGTTTGATGTTGAAGAATACAAAAAAGCTGTTGATGTAGCTGAATTGCTTGGCGAAAAAGGCTATTCGACCATGGAGCGCACAGGCATCCGCCCGGCATTGGACGTAAATGGGATATGGGGCGGTTACACTGGCGAAGGCGCCAAAACCGTTATCCCGTCAAAGGCCTATGCGAAAATCAGTATGCGTTTGGTCCCCGACCAGGATCACAAAAAAATTGCCGAACTGTTCCAAAAGCATTTCGAAAACATTGCCCCCGGTTGTGTAAAGGTAAAGGTCCAAGATTTGCACGGCGGTTATGCCTACGTGTCGCCAACCGATATGATAGCTTACAAGGCAGCCGATAAAGCATATACAGCCACATTTAACAAAAAACCTGTGCCCGTAAGGAGCGGCGGGAGTATCCCGATTATTTCAACTTTCGAAAAAATACTGGGCACTAAATCAATACTCATGGGGTTTGGGTTGGAGTCAGATGCCATACATTCGCCCAACGAAAACTATCCGTTGTTCAATTTCTACAAAGGCATCGAAACCATCCCATACTTTTATAAGTATTATGTTGAGATGATGGCCGGGTAGGGAATTGGTTATAAGCTGTCAGACAGTTGCCCGTCAAATTTTTTGTGGTGTCAATAATTTAAAGGTTATCGATGCCAAGATTTGAAACATAAAATTGTCTGACAGCTAAAATACTATGATCCACGATTCTATTTTCAACAGATCAAACATCTTACATCGGACATCGTATATCTAACATCTGATTTCCAATAATTGCTTAAGCTTCTCTATTACCTTTTCATGCTTTGCTGTTTGTCGTAATAAATAATATACATTGTTATAAATGTTTTTTAGTAAGTGCTTCGGTTAAGTCCTTTTTATAATCAAAGTTTTTAGGTTCTTTAAATGATCCTCTCAATGAACCTGCTATTGGGGTTGATTTTATATTGACAACTTCTTCTTTTACTATTGCCTTAAAATAGTTCTCTACAATATTTGATAAGCTACGCCCTTTTCCTTTAGCATACTCTTTTGCTTGCTCAATCAAGGTTTGTTCAATAGTCAGTGTTAATTTTGTATTCATCTTTAGTTTTTTTTAAAATCATTATACAATAATACAAAATATATTTAAGCCGTGCAACTATTTAATAATTCACACGTGTTGTTCTTCTAACTCTTGCTCTTTTTATATAGGACAAGAACGTTACCAACAGTCTGAAACATGACACTAAGAAGACATGATAGATTCTCAAATGCCAATTGTAACAGGATCAACGGATACAGCGGTATAACAGTTCTGAAATATTGAAAACATAGAGGGAACGGGTAAATGTTACGGCACTATCTGCCGAGATAAAAAAAGATTTTGATGTGCTTCTCAAGACAAGCTTGATTGAGGCCAAAGCACGTGAGAGTGCTTTCGTAGAAAGA
>NIVA01000007.1 GCA_002254335.1 Bacteroidetes bacterium 4572_114
CAAACTCACCGTTGGGCAGCCCGGCGATAAATACGAACAGGAAGCCGACCAAGTGGCCGATCAGGTGATGAGCATGACCGGCCCACAGGTACAGCGCCAATGTACGGCATGTGAGGAAAAAGAAAGTGCTGTTCAAACCAAACCACTATCTGAGAATATCACCCCATGGATACAAAGGCAGGTTGAGGAGGAAGAACTGCAGATGAAATCATTTCTTCAAAGGCAAACTGAAGAAGAGGAAGAAGAAGAAGAAGAAATGCTGCAACCTAAACTCCAACGGCAGGAAGAGGAGGAAGAAGAGTTGCAGGCAAAGAACACAGTCACGGCCGGGAATGGTAAACCTGAAGTTTCGAATAATATAGAGGGTAGGATCGCTCAAAGAAAAGGAAGTGGTAAGCCGTTGAACGGTCAGGTAAGGAGTGAAATGGAGTCAGGCTTTGGTGCGGATTTTAGTAATACGCGCATCCATAATGATGCTGAAGCGGCCCAGATGGCATCGGGGATAAATGCCCAGGCATTTACAACGGGCCATGATGTTTATTTTAATGATGGAAAATACGATCCGAATTCCACTTCCGGAAAAAACCTTCTGGCACATGAATTAACACATGTTGTTCAGCAAAATGGGAGCAATGCCAAGGTTTCCGGTAAACCATCAGCAGGAGTGCCACTGGGCGGCCATGATTACTTTGAAGACAGAACAGGGATGGAGAAAAGCAATGTACGAATAGAAGAAAAGGGAGGGGCTGACATCCAACGTTTGGGCGAGGATGCCGAAGCTGATCCGCCTGTACCGGAACCAGATATTCCGGGGGCTGAGGAAACTGAGGGCGGCGAAGAAACCGGCCCGGCAACACCTTCGTTGAATTTAGTGCCTGGAAATACACTTACCAGGGGCGATGCCCTTACTGCTACAATTGGGTTTACAGCTACTGCAGGTGAAACGAACCGGATAACAAGGTGGAAATTTACAACTGCTGGGCATGGAGAGGTGCTTAGGCCAACAAGTGATGCCGATTTCCAAACTCAATGGGCTGGTGTAATGGCAGTTTCAGGTACCCTGGAAGTTGCTTATCGGATTACACCCAGCGGGGGTGAGGAAGGAGAGGAGCAAACACTCTCTGAAGAGATAACTGTAGATGACAGAACCGGTGATGATTGGGAATCAGAAGTTCAGCAAGATGCTGAAACTGCATATGCCGGCAGGCCATCACCGCCTGTTGTTTTTAGTGACCTGGGAATCCATAATGAGGATATTACAGAGCCTGCCCTTGACCTGGATACCATAAGCGGGGGGCCAAATAGGGGATTCCGCTTTGTCGAAAATATTACTGCCGGAACCTATATTTCATCTCCTAAAATTCATCCGGATTTAACAAATACAGCCAGCCCATTCTATACTTTTCATCAACATGCAGGTTTACTTTGGTTTGTTGTTGGAGATGTTAAAACCCTGATACCAAATGCCGAGTACAGTAACCTTAGTTTTGCAGGTGGATCCATTAGTTTTGAAGTGCCCAATTGGGAACAATTTTATAAAAGTCATAATATGATGGAAGTAGTTGTGGAAACCACTGATGGGAGTAAAACTTTTGTGGTTCCTGAATCAGCATGGGAATTGCAGTCGAATGCTGAGGATTCAGGTGTTAACATTACTGATGAGGCTGTAGTAAGGGCTGGGCTGGAAATAGAAGCAACAGATGGCTACTCCATAATAAGTGGGTTAACCGGAAGCTGGAGCGCAAAACAATTATTGCAGGCACCTGCTATCCTGGCCGGAACAAGAAATCATGAATATCAACATAATACCCATAGCCACAGGGCAAATTTCCTGAAGATGATGCGGGCCCTTGATCCTGAAAAATTAATTGAAGACCGGGTGTCAGCGCCTGGCCATACCCTGAACCATGCAGATTTGTTGACCACCTGGCGTACCGAAATATTAAGACCAAATCATGAAATAGTTGATGAAGCGGCATCCGCAGAACAGGAAGCATTTATGGAGACAGGCGAGACAATGGCAGGTGTGAACGAGGATACCTCCGGAACAGTTTTAGGTTCGGTATGGAACATTACCGGAGATGCAGAAATGACGAATTAAAATCTCGCTGAAATTTTTAGTAAGTTTATATAAAAATCTATCTTTACATAAAACTCAGGTTAATATTAAATACAATAATTCCGCTGGATTTTGTACTTTTGAATGCCGTGTTTTAGTTGAATACATAATTAGACATGCACATGAACATTAATTTTGGCAATATTAATTTGAAGCAATCCGATAAAGTCCCGGATGAAATACTGGAAATTGCCCGTTCTGATGAGCTTGCTCCTTTGTTGACTGAAAAATGGCAGTATCCCAAACCAATGCCCGACAGTATTGATTTTACAATTTATGATGCTGATGAAGTGATCGGCCAGGCATCATTCAAATCCATCAGGTGGTTTAACCGGAAAGCAGAACTGAGTTTATTTATCAAGCCGGGGCATCAGGGCCGAAAGTTAGGGCAAAAGATTTTGGAAGCGATGATTGGATATGCTTTCGGGAAGCTGAATTTTTACAGGTTGGAGGCCGAGGTAATCGAATATAACGAAAAAGCCCTGAAGTTAGTTGAAAAACTTGGGTTTACGATGGAAGGAAGGCTGCGGAAAGCTAAATATTCAGGAGGGAAATACTGTGATATTTTGAGGTATGGGATTTTGAAACACGAGTTTGATGCTTTTTATAAAGATGGGGGGCAGCCATGAAGCTACAAATCCTAAGCGATATCCATCTCGAATTTCAGCACTTTGAAATTCCACAAACCGATGCCGATGTTATAATCCTCGCCGGTGATACCGGTATTGGCACAAAGGGCCTGGAGTGGGCGGGAACTTATACATCAGCCAAGCCGGTAATATATATCAACGGCAATCACGAATACTACCGGTTTGCACATCCTAAACTGGTAAATAAAATGCGGGACATGGCACCGGCACTAAACATTCAGTTTTTGGAAAAGGAAGAATTTGTAATTGGTGATGTCAGGTTTTTGGGCTGCACTTTGTGGACGGATTTTAACCTATTGGGAAATATTCCATTGTCGCTGCTGGATGCCGGCTCAGGAATGAATGATTTTAAATTGATAAGGAACAGTGCCAGGGGGTATTCAAAATTCCATCCCAACGATTCGCTGGTCATCCACAGGGAGTCGGTTTACTGGCTTGAAAAATGTTTGCAGGAAACATCTCAAAAAACCGTAGTGGTCACACATCACGCACCTTCAATAAAATCTATACCGGAGCAATATCTTGGCAGTAACCTCAACCCGGCCTTTGCTTCCGATTTATCCGAACTTATATTAACTTATCAACCCAATTTATGGATACATGGCCATATACACACACCCAGCGATTATTATATCGGAAAGACCAGGGTGATTTGCAACCCCCGAGGATATCCCAATGAAAACATTAGTGGGTTTGTACCGGATTTGGTGGTGTAGGTGTAGGGGAGGGTGGTGTGGTGTGTTTGGATGATAGACAATAACTTTCCTTTATAATGTCCTTGGCGATGCCGGACACCTTGTAGGCAACCATTCTAAATTAATGGCAGATGGTATCTATCATCAAACATTTAGTAATGATTATATTTGTAAAACTTTTAACTAATTATAAAAAATCATGTGTAAAATAAACCCCAAAATAGATTTTGCCTTTAAAAAACTGTTCGGCAGCGAAAACAATAAAGATTTATTTATCTCTTTAATAAACTCGATTCTTGATGTTAAGGCAACAGATGAAAAAGGGTATTGGTCTAATGTTGAAATGCAAATAGGTGAAGATTTGAATTTTGACAAATGGTTTATCTATAAAACTATGAATATCAGATTTTCTTCAAAAACGGATTTACGTATCGAGATGACTCTTTTCTAAGATTTGTGAATTTTGTGAAAAAAGGTAAAGCAAAGACGGAAGAAGTTATTTCGAATTACAAGGGGAGCTTAACAGAATCGGAAGTGCTCATTACCATTGAGGAATTGAAGAAAACGAAGTGTTTAGAGTTAGATGAGGATATTATTATGATCACTCAACTTGGGAAAAATATTTTATAAAAGAAAAGGAAAGCCTGACAATGTGTAAAAAGGCATCAAAAACGCCTTTTCCGATAATAAGGCGGTTTCTCAGGTAGCCCGTCACCCGAAAGTTGTGGTGGTGGTATGTCGTCCCCATTTGTGTTTTGGCCAGAATTTGGCGTTTCAAAATGACCAACTTTTCATATTGCCGTCGTTGGTAGCCATTAGCGTAAAACATGAGACAATTAAGAATAGTATTGACCTTTTATAAATCATTTATTATAGCAAGTGGGATTATTACATTAACTTGTTTAAGTGCTTTGCACATTAATGGACTTAAGGTTTTATCAGCTATTTTATTGTTCAAACTGTTTACTTTAGGAATAATTATCCTATATATAAATCTATATAAAAAGAAAGAATTTTATTATTATCAAAACCTTGGCCTGTCTAAACCCACTTTGTGGATTTACACATTGGCAACAGACTTGATATTGTTTGTTTCACTAATTACTTTGATGCAATGGATAAAATGATTCAAACTTTGGAGGTTGATAGCGTAATTCTTGAATTTGGAGATAAAAGAGTTTTACAAGATGTTTATTTAAAATGTAAAACTAACAATGTAACAGGACTTCTGGGGTTGAACGGATCTGGAAAATCCTGTTTAATGAATATAATATATGGAAAATTGAAACCCTTGAATGGAATGGTAAGGATAAATGAGCAAGCCTTTTTAGGACTTTACAGAAAACCAAGCGATATAATGTACTTACCACAATTTAGCTTTATACCAAAATCCCTGACATTAAAACGTATATTCAAAGATTATGAACTCGATTATTTTGAGTTTACAGACAGGTTTCCTGAGTTTAAGAAATACTACAAATCAAGAATTGGATTACTGTCGGGCGGAGAAAGAAGAATTGTTGAGATATATCTTATCGTATCTTCCAATACAAAGTTTTGTTTATTAGATGAACCATTTTCACATGTTATGCCTTTGCATATTGAAAAAATAAAAAGCTTAATAAATGAAGAAAAAAGAAATAAGGGTATTGTGCTTACCGACCACATGTACGAACATATCATTGACATATGTGATGAAATATATTTAATTAAAGATGGAAAAACCCATTTAACAAATAGTCTTGAAGATATTGAATCGCTAGGATATTTAAGAATATCGGCTACTAACAAAAAATATAGTGCATTTGGCAAATAGTGCTAACACCCAAAAAAACCTAAAAAGGTGGTTTCTCAGGCAGCCCGTCGCCTGAAAGTTGTGGTGGTGGTATGTCGTCCCCATTTGTGTTTTGGCCATTGTCATCATCATCGTTCATTTTCGATTGTATGGTGATGCTCCTTTGTCCGTTTTCATCAAAATTCTCGTTTGGCCCCATGCTTTCCGTTACATTGAAATCAAATTCGTCGTCATCGGCAAACTGGGCAAATTCAGCAATAAACCTCATCTTGATGTCGGCAAGGGCACCGTTCCTGTGCTTGGCAATAATCAGCTCGGCCTTTCCCTGTGATGGCGTTTGATCTTCCATCATCTCAATTTTATAATACTCGGGCCTGTAGATAAACAGCACCATATCAGCATCCTGCTCAATGGCACCGGATTCGCGAAGGTCGGAAAGGATCGGCTTTTTTAGCCCGCCCCGGGTCTCCACCGACCGGTTAAGCTGCGAAAGTGCAATAATCGGGACATTCAACTCTTTTGCAAGGCTTTTCAACGACCTTGAAATATTACTGATCTCTTGTTCGCGGTTGCCCCCTTTGTCGTTGCTCCCCTGCATCAGTTGTATGTAGTCTATCACAATCATCTCAATGCCGTATTGCTGCTTCATCCGCCTGGCCTTGGCGCGAAGTTCGAAAATAGTTAAGGCGGGGGTGTCGTCGATATACAGCGGGGCATCGATCAACTTACCTATACGATTGTTAAGTTGTTGCCATTCAAAATCTTTAAGTTCACCTTTTTTGAGCTTATCTGCCGGAAGGCGTGTTTCGCTGGCAATCAAACGCATTACCAACTGCACGGCTGCCATTTCGAGCGAGAAAATAGCCACCGGCCGTTTAAATTCAACTGCTATGTTCCGGGCCATCGAAAGCACAAATGCTGTTTTTCCCATGCCCGGCCTGGCCGCCAATATCACCAGGTCCGACTTTTGCCAACCAGCCGTGATGCGGTCGAGCTGTGAAAACCCTGAAGGCACACCACTATATGTCCCCTCCTGGTTTTTGGCTTTTTCGATGTTTTTAATGGCATCGCGCACCAACGAAGGCATATCTGAATAATCGCGACGGAAGTTGTTTTCGCTTACCGCAAATAGTTTTTGCTCTGCATTGTCCAGCAGGTCAAAAACATCATTACTGTCCTCGTAAGCCTCTTTTGTTATTTCCGAAGCAATTTCTATCAGCCTGCGCTGAATAAATTTTTGGATGATTATCCTGGCGTGAAATTCAATATTGGCGGCAGAACCTATCCGGCGTGTTAGCTGGGCGATGTAATACGCGCCCCCTACAATTTCGAGTTCACCACTCGATTTTAGCTCATGGGTTACGGTAAGCAGGTCGATGGGCTGCTGTTTGGCAAATAATTCCTGTATGGCCGAATAGATTTTTTTATGGGCCTCGGTATAAAATATTTCGGGCTTAAGGATGTCAACAACAGCCGACAGAGCGTTCTGTTCCAGCAACAAAGCCCCTAATACGGCCTCCTCCAGGTCGGTGGCCTGGGGTGGTATTTTGCCGTATTCAAATAAGGTTTGAGCAACCGCCCTGGCCGGTGCAGGACGCCGTATTGATTGCTTTTTCTTCTCTTGGTCGGTTTGGGGGTTTTCGTTTTCTGCCATGCTGCAAAATTACAACAGAACTAAAACATTCCCCCTGTTTTTTTTTGAAATACTTTTTATGCACAACTTAAATTGCCCCTGTCCAAAGCATTAAAATTTACCAACACACTTTGTTTGAAAAATATTTGCCATCAGGATAAGGCCACCGATCACCCGACAACAAACAACAAACAACAAACAACAAACATCTAATACACCCTGACCTCCCGGTACCACGAGTCCCGCCCCACTGGCCGGCAACCTGCATCTTTTATTAGTTTCACCAAACCATCTGTATTGATTATCGGGTTTTTATCATCAGCCCCGGCAAGCGAATAAATTTGTGTGGAATCGTTGATAGTCCCATCCAAATCATCGACACCAAACGACAGTGACAGTTGCGACATCTGTTTGCCAATCATTGGCCAGTAAGCTTTTATGTGTGGGAAATTATCCAGATAAATTCGCGATACAGCATAATTCCTCATATCTTCGATGGCATTTACTTCGCCGAGGTGCGACATTTCATTGTTCGCGCTTTTGAATTTAAGTGGGATGAAAGTATTAAATCCGCCAGTCCTGTCCTGTAGCTGCCGCAGAGTTTCAAGGTGATGGATACGGTGAGCGTAATTTTCGATGTGCCCGTAAAGTATGGTGGCATTAGAGCCAATTCCCAGGCCATGGGCAACTTCATGAACCTCAAGCCATTTTTTACCAAAAGCCTTATCATCGCAGATTTGCTCCCGGATTTCAGTATCAAAAATCTCGGCCCCTCCCCCCGGGATGGAATCCAAACCACTATCCTTCAATATTTTCAAACCCTTCTCAATGCTTACCCCAGCCTCTTCAAACATATAATCCAGTTCAATGGCTGAGTAAGCTTTCATGTGCAGGCCGGGCCGCAATTCCCTTATCTTCTGCAAAAGGGTTGAAAAAAAACCTAAGTCCAGTTTTGGGTGCACACCGCCGGTAATGTGCAGTTCACACATATCCTCCGGTGCGGCATTAACTTTTTCAAGCATTTCATCCATGCTAAACTCCCATGTTTCACCACTTTTATGATGTGCATAAGAACAAAACTTACAATTATAGATGCAAATATTGGTAGGCTCGATATGGAAATTCCTAATGAAAAATGCCTTTTTACCGTGCTTTCTTTCTTTTACAACATTGGCCAGGCTACCCAACAATGCAAGATTAGCCTTTTCAAACAAATACAAACCCTCTTCGGGCGTGAGCCTTTTTTGATCAATAACCTTTTCTGCTATTTCCCTGAACCCGGGTTGAATATCTGCTCCTTCCAGCAACGTTTTGTAACCTTCTTTCGACATAATTAAATTTTTGGCAAAATTAAGAAGAATCGGGGATAATTTGGGAATGGAAGAATGGAAGATTGGAATAATGGAGTGTTGGAGTGTTGGAGTGTTGGAGTGTTGGAAATCCGGGAATAGAAATGTTCAATATGCATGTATAATAATTGCCAAAGGAAGAATTGCCCATAGAGCTTCATAAAATTAATTGATAATTTTCATAACTTTGCAATATCACAAAAATCAACCGCTATGAAACAGATTATTTTCACAACCTTAATGTTGACTTTCTGTATCGGGCCTGTATTTCCTCAGCAGTGGCTAAATGTTGGGCCATACAACGGTCACGGGCCAATTATCGAAGGCCTTATCCAGGACACTTCCAACCCGCAGGTACTTTATGCTGCTTCAAATGGCGAAGGTATTTATAAAAGCCTCGATAAAGGCGACACATGGGCACAAATAAGCCAGAACGCTGTTACAGGCCAGATGAGCACTTTAGCCATTTCACCTGGTAATCCCGAAAACATCTACACTGGAGGGTCCGGGGGCAAAATTTACAAAAGTCCAGATGGGGGCAATATGTGGATTGATATTAGCGGAAACCTGCCGGCAGGCCATATCGGTGATATAGAAATTATGCCCGGCCAGGGTGCAGTTTATGTTGCCATGGCCGGACCGCTTTATAATGAAGGCGGTGTTTTTATGACAAACAATGAAATTGACTGGATAGAAATATCCCAGGATTTCGCAAACAAAAAGGTAAATTCATTTGAGATAAGTCCTGCAGACCCACAAGTATTTTTTGCGGCAACACAACAGTATTCAACAAATGGCATCCTCTACAAAAGTTTGGATGGGGGCATTACCTGGTCGGAGGTATTGGACAAAACCATCTCCGACTTGAAATTTGACCCCAATAATAATCAGAAAATTGTTGCTGCAGCAGAATCTGAAAGAATTTACAGGAGTGAAGACAACGGGGTTTCCTGGGATTACTATTATGGTTTTCCTTCCATTACAGATTTTTTAGATGTTACTTTCAACAGTAACAATAGCAACGAAATGCTGGTGGCCAGTCAGGGTTCAAATTATGCCATCCCGGGGATTTACAAGAGTGTCAACGGAGGTGAATCCTGGTTTGGTTCGGACAACGGAATGACATCAAGGTATGTATTTTCAGTTTTATTCGATATGGAAAACGGCCAGAATGCATTTTGTGGTAGCAGATTAGGTTTTCACAAATCGGCAGATGGTGGCGAAAACTGGGAAACTTCCATACTGGGAATGAAACGCCTGTTTGTTTATTCGATACTAATAAACGACAGTAATCCCGATCATTGGATTGCGGACACCGATGTAGGAATGCAGATCACCGAAAACCAGGGTCAGGACTGGGCCCAGGCCAATGGTTATTGCACACCAAAAATCTATTTGCCGGGCACGGATACAGTTTATGGTATTATTGGGGAAGGATCATATTCCGATGGAATATATATCAGTAATGATGACGGATATAATTGGCAGGTATTGGAATGGATGATGAATGTTACTGATCTGGATGTTGTAAATAAAAACCCTTCAACATTGTATGTGATATCATCTGGTTCAGTTGGTAAGTCTGTAAACGGGGGCTTGAACTGGTCTGCCGCTTCAAGTGGAATTAATGAAGATCCGGTACTATGCCTTGAGATTGATCAAAATCACCCCGACACCATTTTTGCCATCACCTCATCAAAGGTATGGAAAACGATAGACGGAGCGGTTTCATGGGCTGAAATACCCGGGCCATTTGCCGACTATAATCCACTTACTTTAACTATTGATCCGCAAAATACAGAACTGATTTATATCGGGGCCGATGAGGTATTGATTACAAGTACAAATGGCGGAACGGATTGGACTGTTGAAAGTTTACCTTGTTCGGGTTTACGTACAATTGCTTTAAGCCCGGTTTACGAAGGGGTTATTTTTACAGGTTTTGATACAGAAGGGATTTATATAAGCCTTGACCAGGGATTGAACTGGACGGAAATGAATGAAGGGCTAAACAATAAAACAGTTAACTGCATGTCAATCAGTCCTGGTTCGGATTTTTTACTTTGCGGGACCCACGGGGATGCAATTTTCAAGGCGGATATTTCATTTGTTGGGGCGGGGGTTGCAGGAAATATCGAAACCAAATCCCTGAACATTTTCCCTGTCCCTGCTAAAGATAAGGTTTATATTAATATAAATTACGAATTTGAATCGATAGAGATTTACAACATCAATGGGGAACTCCAAATAATCTCCCACCAAAAGGAAGTTGTAATATCAGAACTTTCTCGCGGTATTTATTTCGTTGCAGTAGTTTTAGCAAATGGACGTAAAATTGAAACTAAAAAAATTGTCAAATTATAGGGAAAATCATATTGGCTAAATATTCATATTTTTGCAAAAACTTAACCCATGAAACAATTTATTGTTACTATTCCTAAACAAGAGGAAGCCTTCTTTAAAAAATTAATGCAAAGCATTAACTTTATCGACTTTTCTGAAGAAGACACAATTTATAGTATTCCTGATTCTCACAAAACTTTAGTTAGGGAACGAATTGAGAAATATGGTTCGGATAGAAGCAATTATCTCTCCCGGAAAGAACTGGATGAAAAGATTAAATTTAAACAATAATTTATGTTGTAATAATAAATCAGGAGGTTTATACTGATCTGGAGAAGGAAATTAGCTGGTATGATGATGTTCATTGCCTTCCAATTAACAAATTTCCTTATATGATACATTACAGGATAGATGAGTTCAAACATTTGGTTTTTATTGAAGCTATTCTACATACCAGTCGAAATCCTTCAATGTGGAAAAAGAAAAACCAATAATCCCCAACTTGCATCCCTGGCAAAGAAAATTTACAAAATAGCTGTCAGACAGTTGCCCGCTTGCTGGATTATTGGATAAGAACAAATAGCATCGCAATACTATATTTGAAACACATAAACTGTCTGATAGCTTTCATCTTCAATCACCAAAAACTTGAGTCCACTCCGATAAGTGAAATTTTACCGCGAAACTTGTCCGTATGGATGCGCAAATAAAAATTATCAATAAGTTGTTATTTAAGAATTTACGAATGATATAATTTCACGAATTTCCGAAAACAAAGTTTTCGGAGCGGTCTCAAACTTTAAACTCCAAACTCCTCCCCCCTACCTCAAAACCCTGGCCGAAAATACCTCACCATCCACCAAAAGTTTTACGATATAAACCCCGGTTTTGGCTTTGGATAAATCAAAACTAACCAGGCCCGATGAAGGTATTGATCCTTCGGATAAATAAACCCTCTCACCTAAAACATTAAATACCTCAACTTTCAGTAATTGTCCCTGAAAGGCTCTCACATCAATATTAACCAGGCCGGTGGTTGGATTTGGAAAAACTGCCAACGGATTTTCTTTTTTCTGTTCATTAATCCCGACAATCGAAATACCATCAATTTCATCTAAACCGGTATTATCAGGGTCGAGCCATGGTTTAAGCCGGGTTGAATCGGCATTGCCAATCTTGTCCCAGGAATAGGAAAATTTACCATAATAATCAGGGCCGGTAAGGTTTGAACAACTGGCATCGCCTCCGGTAAGCTGGCCTACCATCCTGCCATCAATATTAAAAATAGGGCACCCTGACGAACCTGGCTCTGTAACACCGTGCCCGTTTTCAGTTTCCGACCAAACCACTTTCCAATGTGTGCCCCCGATACTGCCCCAATTTGTTGAGGTCAAGGTTGAGGTGTATGTCGATATTTTTCGGATATCGCCCTGTGGCTGATGGATGGTAACACCCTCGGGGCTGGCATCACCAATATTGCTCCATCCTACAAAGTAGGGGTTATAATTTTCGGGGACATTCACGTTTAACTTTATCAACTTAAAATCGGAGGCCACCCCTGCCCCACCGGCAGCGGCAACCTTTGAAGCACCAACAATGGTATATGAATCGAACAAAGTATCGCTTGACGGATCTTCACAATCAGGCCCCTCATACCTGAAATAAAAAATCCAGGCATCCAAATCATCCGGTGTGGCATCTGCCCCGCAATGATCTGCCGTTATTAAATAAGGTGTCCCGTCCTGCCGGGTATTGTTTACCAAAGTACCGGAACATAAGACCGAAGAGCTTCCCGACTGTTTGACAATAATCTTGCATGAGCCATTTTTCTGATCCTGCCATTCATTTCCTTCCAGGCAATTTACATTTACCTCGCATGGCCCGGAACTACCAAATCCACGGCCCCCAAAAATCCTTTCGGCGGTGCGGTAAACATATCCCACTTCGCCGATGATAATTTCGGGCTTCTCTTTTAATCCGTAAGGTTGAACATATTCAAGGATGACCTGTTCACCATAAATCATTTCGGTGGCAAACACCCCGCCATCATTATTGGTTTTATGGTTAAAGGCACCAATCACCTGCCATTTATTTGTATTGTACAGAAATAATCCCCCACCTTCAGGAATCAAAAATTTATCGTAATAAAGCAATATTGCCTGCGCATTTTCCGAGCTAACGGCCAATCGGCAAATCTTGCCCCCGTCCGGCATGTTCAACCAATTTCCTTCTTTGGCAAGATTTATTTCAACCGGCCTACATTCGGCAAAACGCATGGGTATGCCATATTTGCCGGTTTCGGCATCTTCGGCAAGCAACCGTTCAACATCGGGGACAGGGGTTTCAAAAACAGGGAAATCATCATTCTCAATCGAAAACCTTGTTGTTGGCGGCACCCCCCCATAACTGATTTGCGATAAAACATTTCCGCTGAAGCCTATCGAAAAGAGCAGAAAGCTTAGGGATGCAATAATTGTATGTTTTTTCAAAATATTATTATTTTAAGATTCTTGCCAAAAGTAGGTAAATTCAAAAATGCTTATGCCTTTTTATTAGAAGGCAGTTCAAGTCCGTAACCGGATTTTTCATCTTCCCTTTTCAACAGAAGGGCAAATATCAACCCAAACAGGCCGAGTATGGCAAACATTGAAATGGTGTAGGTATAATTTAACGGTGTTTTTACTTTTGCCACCGTATTGTCAGTCATTTTCAGGTAATTGATATTTACAAAATCAATATCGCCCTTGCCCACTTTTAAGCTAAGTTGCCCATCCGCATTAAAAAACACGTCATGCCTTTCGTCCAGGACATGCAGGTTGGCAGCGGTGTCGATTATGCTGATTTTAATTTCTTTGGCCTGTTTGACAAAAGATTGATGTTCCTCAGGTATGTCGCACACAAATTTGATGTGGCCCAGTGTGTCAAGTGTAAAATTACTGCTTGAAAAAAGCTCACGTTCAGGTTCTTCAACTGAAGAAACAACCAGAATCTGATTTCCCGGCCCAACATCAAAATACTGCAGGTTTATCATATCTATTTTAACAGCGGCACCAAGCCCACTGAAGAACTTACCGTTTTCATCCGACCTGGATTGCAATTTCCCTGACCACATCATATCGCCCGATTTCTCAATAGAGCGTTCAAATCCATCTTCATCTTCACCACGGATAAAATCGCCGGGTAGCTCAAACAGGCTCACCCCGGCCAGGAAATCTTTGTTTTTAACGGCCTTGTCATTATTGTCAAGATAAGAGGCTTCAATAACTTTTGAGACCTTAAGTTGGGCCATTTGAGCCTTGTTGATGACAATTTCAGAATTACTGTTGGTTATATCCAAAATTGAACCGGCCAAAATCGGAAAAATAAACAGCCCCAGGTTTTGTATCGAGAACATTGCCCCATAGGCTGACCCGATCCGCTTTTCGTCAACAATTTTAGCTACGGAAGGCCACATGGCCGCAGGGACCAAAGCGATGGAAATACCTAACAAAACCAACGGCACAACCGGGTTAATATATGTAAATGCAAGAGTTAGATGGATCAAGGTAAGTAAAATGGAACCAAAAACCATCAGTGTGGCACTACGTCCGAATTTATCCACAACAAGGCCAAACAACGGTGTGGCAAACATGGTTACCCAATAAAGTATGGATGCAATTTTCCCGCTGTGCGAAAGGGTCATCCCAAATTTATTTAGCAGAAAATCGGGCGAAAATGCCTGGAAGGGAAATACCGCAGAATAAAATGTTACACACAACAAAGTAACATAAATGAAGGATTTGTTGGTAAGCATCTTGCCCAAATCCCTGAAACTAAAGGAATCATCCGTCTTGATAACTTGTGTTTTGGCACTCAATTGCTTATCAATCTTAATATCGAAAATGGTGTAAACCAGGAAAGCCAAAAAAGCGATCAACAGTAAGGATGACGCAAACCAAATGGCAACAGACCAGTGGGAAGCGCTTTCGGCAATTTCGGCCGAATAGAACAAAGCCAAGGCTGAACCGGCACGGGCAAGCCCAATCTTCACCCCGAAAGCCAGGGCCAGCTCTTTGCCCTTAAACCATTTCACTATCACTTTGCTAACCATAACAATGCTGGTTTCGGCACCAAGCCCGAAGAAGAAGCGGCCCAGCAGCATCATTTTTAATTCGGGCGAATAACCTGGCAAAAATGAATTGAACAAATCGTAGCCAAAGCCACCATTGCTAAAATATTTACTGGCGCCCCAGGCGGTAACCAAACCTCCAATGGCCATCATGCCCACGAACAAAAACCCGGTACGGCGGATGCCCAGCTTATCGAGGATGATACCGCCCAAAACAGCCATCAACAAAAAAGTATTGGGGATGGAATATGCGGCAACAAACAGCCCATAGTCACCTGATGTGATGTTAAAATTTTCTTCCAACAAACGTTTCAGTGGCGAGATGGCATCATAAAAATAGTAATTTGCAGCCTGCACAAAAGCAATCAACAGTAATATTGACCATCGTGTTGATGCCGAATCTTTGAGGGATTTTTTAAGTTGTTCCATGAAATTTTATTATAGAATAATGGAATAGACATTTACCCCCCGCCTTTTCGCCCGTACGGGCGAAAAGGCGGGGGGTATTCACCATTTCAATCCAACCCCCGGCTATGGATTTCACATATAAACCCATATTATGGACGGACAAAATAGTCTGACAGTTGTCCACCCAATTATTTGCTTTTTATACTAAACATTTTGATAATATCTACATTATAGCATTGTAGCATTTTTGCACATTCCACTAAATCCACGGTAGATCATTGTTTATTCCTCTGTCATCACCAGGATCAGGTTTATTAACTAACACTGTTTTCTGTTTTGGTATTTGAGGGAAGTTCCAGGCCGTACCCTGATGTTTTGTCGTCCCATTTCAACAGCAAGGCAAAAATAAAACCTACAATACCAAACCCAACAAACATAAGCATTGTCGGGGTATAATTTAGCCTGGCCCCTGCTTCAATCATTTCGGGGGTGATGCCGGGGTTGGTGTTGTCGAGAAGGGTCCCTGCTAAAATCGGGACGCCAAACAACCCCAGGTTTTGTAGCGAGAACATCGCCCCGTAGGCCGTCCCAATCCGGTGTTCAGGAACTATTTTGGCCACCGAAGGCCACATGGCTGCAGGCACAAGTGAAAATGCTATGCCCAACAATACCATCAATACATATACATTAAAAGTTGTCAGGCTAAACATCAGATGGACAAAAATCAGCAACAGCGAGCCATATATCATCAGTGAAGCACTCCTGCCTTTTTTATCCACAAACCAACCGAAAAGTGGTGTAAAAATCACGGTACCATAAGGCAGCAAAGATGCGATGTCGCCAGCGGTTTTTACTGAAACCCCAAATTTGTGGTGGAAAAAATCGGGTGCATATTTTAGAAATGGAAATACAGCAGCATAAAAAGTTACACACAAAGCAGTAATAAAAAGAAATGACCGGTTGGTAAGGAGTTTGCCCAGATCTGATATTTGAAATTCTTCATCTTTGTCTATCAGGCTTGCTTTTGTTTGTGTTTGCCTGTCGAGTTTAACATCGTACATAATATAAACCAGAAAAACCAGAAAGCCAACCAATAGCAACATTGCGGCAAACCAAACCGGTGCCGACCAAAAATCGGGCATTACCAAACGGGGCGACAAGTTAAAAGCAAGGGCGGTCCCGATACGGGCAATCCCCAGGTTAAGGGCAAATGCAAGGGCTATCTCATAACCTTTAAACCATTTCACTAAGATTTTACTGGCCACCACAATACTGGTTTCTGCCCCCAGACCAAATAACAACATGCCAAACGACATCATTTTTAATCCCGGTGAATAATCTGTCCAAAAGGAGTTCATTAACCCATAACTAAACCCTCCATTATTATAATAATCTGTAGCGCCATAAGCCGTTAAAAATGCGCCAATTAACATAAATACAGCAAACAACAGGCCTGTTGGCCTTATACCAAGTTTGTCGAGGATAATACCGCCCAGGACGGCCATTAAAAGAAAAGTATTTGGAAAAGCGTAAAATCCGGCCACAATCCCAAAATCCTGTGAACTAAAATTTAATTTTTCCTGCAATAAAGTTTTCAATGGCGAAAGAGCATCATAAAAATAATAATTTGCCGCCATCAAAAAGCTGACAATTACCATCATTGCCCAGCGTGCTGAAGCTTTATCACGTAGTGTCCTTTTTAACTGTTCCATGAATTTTGATTTTAAATTAAAATTAAAAAGCCCCAAAAGTACATTTTTTACTAAAAAACCGCGAACTAAAGTTCATAATGTTACCGTTTCAATTCGGGATATTTTCTTTATTTTGCCAAACATTTCCTCAACAGGATGAAAACACAGGCACACAATATTCTTCTTGTTTTACTGGCCCTGATGTTATACGCACATGCAGGGGGCCAGCCTGATTTTTACCTCAAAGCTGGCAAACCTGTTGATTTTGATCCCGAAACCGCAAGCAACCTTTATGCTGCCGATTCAAGCCATTGTTATTTGCTGCGCCTATCCAATAAGGGATGCATCGAATTTAATACAGGCAACGATGCCTTTATTGAGGCTTTTGATAAGGGCTTAAATCCTGACAATTCTATCAGGCTTACCCTAAACTCTCCTAAAAAGTACAGGCGGCTCCAACCGATTGTGTTTCATAAAACAAATGACGGCTATTTAATTTTATGCAAATTCTACACCTCTGCCAATAAAATAATGAAAGCTTTTCTTATCCGGGCAGATGATACCGGCCATGTTAATAATGAATTGAAGGTTGTTGCTAAAATTGAAAACGTCGAACCATCATTAAAAGATTTTCATTTTTTCGATCTTAAAAAAATATTTGAAGGGGAAGAAGCAAGGTATGTGCTTTCCATTTCAACCCCTGCCGAACTTTTAATACCTGAGCGAATAAATTTCCTGATATTTGACGAGCAGCTTAATTTGATTGGTGAACGGCTTATTGATTTCCCTGACGATGTTTTGGACTATGAATTTTCAGAAATATTATCGGGGATTGGCGGGCCTGTTTTTTTTAGGATAGAGGTCACTAATCCATATTTTCCTGAGAAAACCGTTCACCAGCTTATTGTGTATGATGTTTTTAAAGACAGGCACCAATCCTTCGAATTTGAATTTGAGCAGGGCAAGATCGCCAAAGCAGGCCTGTTCAAACTTGAAGAAAATAAAATAGGTTTAACGGGATATTACACAAAAGACGACAAATCTGATGAGCCTGCCGGTGTATTTTATTATGTATTCGATCCTTATGGTGGAAGCCTGCTCAGGCAAAAAATTTTCAATTTGACCGAAGATGGTTTAAACAGGATCGGCCCCGGCAACCTTGAATCAAAATCAGGGCACGAACATCTGTGCCCTAAATCCATCCACTTGTCCACCAACAATAATATTGTCCTTGCCTTTGAGTACAACTGGAAAGATATGATGCTGATCCGCGACCAGGAAGGCAAGCTATACCCTAAACAAGTTTTTAAGGCCAACGAAATTATAATTTTTAATTTCAGTCCAACTGACGCTTTTATTAATATGGGCATCATCCCCAAGCAGCAACTCCTTAACTCCAGGCAGGGATATCTTGGATTTTTTAGTTTTCTTATAGGCCAGGAATTGATGCTAATTTATAACGATCATCCCAAAAACCTGAAAGAATACCAAGGCAACAAACTTAAAACCATGAAAACACGCTTCGGGCCTGTAATCGTAAATTATAATATCAACAAGTCAACCTACCTAAAAAAGCCACTTGAATTTGGCAAAAGCCCCTGTATTTGCAAACCCCATGATGTTATTAAACTCTCAGAAAATTCAATGCTATTTTTAAACAAGGGCACAAAAAGCAGGTTAATTAAAATCGGGTTTTAAATTAATATTCGATGCTATCTTTGAAAACAGACTTTGCGTGGGAGGCACGGCCGAAGCAATCTGTCTCAACATTGCAGCGGCTTATTAGTGCCAAAGTACCTCGCATATGAGATGCCATTATTTTTCCTGAAATCTCCTGTAACAAGACTCTGACTGGTCTTCGACTCAGTCAGGTCTTGGGGGCAATGACTTGTCAGAGTCAGATACCGATAATTATTTGGACAAGTCCTGACATGGTCAAAACAAGAAAGGAACCGAATTTTGGTTAAGGCACACCATACCCAATTCCCCTTTCCCCTTTTCCCTTTTTCCTTTTCCCTTTTCCCCGCCCCCCCTTCTTCCTCGAATTAATTACCTATTTTTGCCGCCAAACAAAACAATCGGTTTTTATGAAAATCCTTATCCTTACTGCAACAGAACTTGAAGCAAGGCCTTTGAAAGAGAAGCTAAAACCGATAATTGAAAAAGATGTTCGCATTGAAAGATTTCTCTACGGGGGCATAACCATAGATGTGCTTGTGAGCGGCATCGGCATGGTTGCCAAGGCATATCAGTTGGGCCGTTACTTGCAAAAGGGGAAATATGACCTGGCCCTCAACGTTGGGATTGCAGGAAGTTTTAACAAAGAAACCCCGATTGGTTCGGTGGTCAATGTGGTGCAAGACCGGTTTGCGGAAATGGGCGCCCAGGACGGTGACGATTTTATTGGGATCGCTGAAATGAATTTTGAGGAATTTAAAACATATCCTTACACAAATGGAATATTGAGAAATGGCACTGATTTCGGTAAATTTGGTTTGGATGACATGAAAAAAGCGAATGGGATTACTGCAAACACTATTCATGGAAAACATGAGACAATTTCAAGGATAACCAAAAAATTCAACCCTGATATTGAAACCATGGGCGGGGCGGCATTTTTGTTTGTGTGCATGTCCGAAAAAATACCCTGTGCACAAATCCGTTCAATTTCAAATTATGTAGAAGTAAGGGACCGGTTGAAATGGAAGGTACCGTTGGCAATTGCGCAGTTGACGCAAGAAGTGATGAAGGTAATTGAAAATATAAACAGAAAAGGTTAGTGTAAAATGATAAAAATCATCAACAAAATGAACAGATGTCTAACCAATAATATGAAACTTAAAACTATAAGGTTTTTGATGTTTGGGATATTGACGTTAACAATAATCTCCTGCACTAAAATCTGCAATGTAGATTGTTTCACCCCGCCGGGCGACCTAAGGCTAAAGATTACCAATGAAGCAGATTCAACCGATTTAATTTTTACCGGCGTTTATAATGCCGATTCTATTGCTATATTTTACCTGGATAATAATGTGAAAAGAAACATCGAATTATCCATCTACACCGATTCGGTAAATCAAAGATCAATGATCTCTTCCGCTGAAATTGCCTGGAAAAGTGTGGAGGGTTTTAAAGATTATTTCTTATATCTTAATTGGGAGGAAGTTGACACACTTTACTTAGACGTGGTATCGGCTACCGAAAACTGCTGTACCTATCATCCCTTCATTTATTTTGGGATTAACGGTACTGAAACAGAATTTGATACAACTGATTATATGTACGATTTTAAGAAATGAAAAAAGAAAAAATAACCACAGGGGCACAAAGGCACAGAGAAAAAAACTTAGTGTCTTTGTGGTGGGATTAAAAACGAATGAAAACAAAAATAACCCTCGGCTTTTCGCCCTGCCCCAACGATACTTTTATCTTCGATGCCATGATACATCAGAAGATCGATACCTGTGGGCTGGAATTTGAATTTCAATTTGGGGATGTTGAGGAATTGAACCAGATGGCCGCACAAAGCAAACTCGATGTTACCAAGCTGTCGTTCAATGCTTTCTTTTCTGTTGCCGATAAATATTGCTTATTAAATTCGGGGGCTGCACTTGGCAAAAACAATGGCCCTCTTTTGATAAGCAAAAACAAACATCCTGAAAAAGATATCCCCAAATTAAAAATTGCCATCCCAGGGCGCAACACCACTGCAAACCTCCTGCTTTCGGTAGCTTTCCCCGGGGCGCACAATAAAATTGAATATCTGTTTTCTGATATCGAAACCGCCGTAATAAATGGTGATGTCGATGCCGGCCTCATCATTCACGAAAACCGTTTCACTTATTCTGACAGAGGCCTCCATAAAATTATTGACCTGGGCGAATACTGGGAAAAATTAACCTCCTCCCCTATCCCACTTGGAGGCATTGCCGTAAAAAGGGAACTTAGGCGGGACCTTCAATTAAAAATAGATAAGATTTTAACAAACAGTGTCAGGTACGCTTTTGACCATCCACGGGGGCCTTTAAGTTTTATTAAGGCACATGCCCAGGAAATGGATGAGGAAGTAATGTATAAGCACATCAAGCTTTATGTTAACAATTTTACCCGTGATTTGGGCACGGACGGCAAAAAGGCCGTGAACACACTTTACAGAAAAGCCCGCGAAATGAATTTAGTTGAAGATATTAACCGGGATTTGTTTATCGACTATTTATACAATATAAAAAGGTAATATGACACAAGAATTATTAACAGTTGGAGTGATTGGAAAATCACTAAAAGAAAATGAAAACCGGGTAGCTATCCATCCAGAACATATTAAACGGATCCCCAAAAGATTAAGGATGAAGATTACATTTGAGGTTGGATATGGATTAAAATTTGGAATGGATGATAAAGCAATAGCCACTCAGATTACATTTGAGGTTGGATATGGATTAAAATTTGGAATGGATGATAAAGCAATAGCCACTCATACATCCGGACGAGTTGCATCACGAGAAGAAATACTTAATAATTTTGATTGCGTGCTAATGCCTAAGCCTCTTGCAGAGGATTTGAAACAAGTTCACAAAGGAGGGATTTGAAACAAGTTCACAAAGGAGCAATTGTTTGGGGATGGCCTCATTGTGTACAGCAAAAAGAAATTACTCAAATATCCATTGATAGAAAATTAACGCTTATTGCATGGGAAGAAATGTTCAAATGGAGTAAATCGGGTGATAAAAACATGCATATATTCTATAAAAACAATGAAATTGCAGGTTATGCAGGTGTAAATCATGCATTAAGCCTAATAGGTGTTATAGGAAATTATGGTAAACCACGAAAAGCCGCAATTCTAAGTTTTGGTTCTGTGAGCAGAGGAGCGGTATATGCGCTGCAAGGCCAAGGAGCCACAAACATTACCGTTTACACGCGTAGATTGCCAACAGATGTTGCTGAACAATTACCGGGCGTAGTATTTAAACAAATGCAAAATGACGAATTTGGAAATTTACTTTCTATAGAACCTGATGGAAGTACTCGTCCATTTTCAGAAGCCTTATCCGATGTTCAAATTATTGTTAATGGTACTTTACAAGATATTGAACATCCTTTAATGTTTATTCCGAAAGAAAAATCTAATATCTTGAAGGATGGCACTCTAATTATCGACATAAGCTGTGATGAAGGTATGGGTTTTTGGTGCTCGAAACCTACTACATTTGAACATCCGTTAATTAATGCTGATGGCAAATTTTATTATGCGGTTGACCACAGTCCAAGTTATTATTGGAATGCCGCTTCTTGGGATATTTCTGAAGCACTATTACCTTTTTTACCCATTGTAATGAAGGGAGAGAAAGCTTGGGAGAAGGACAAAACCATCTCAAAAGCCATAGAAATAAAAGAGGGAATAATTCAAAACCAAAAAATCATTTCATTCCAAAAACGTGAAAAAGAATATCCATACAAATTGCTTTAGTTGACATTATTATGGAAAATTACATTGTATAACAAAGGCTATAAAAAATAGGCGGTTTAGTAGTAATATCAAGGCTTGTAGCCCGTTTAAACTTCATCATAAGTTGTAAATTTGTGCTTCGCAATCGCCTACATTTTCATAGCCAAGACCGTTGCCAACAATACTAATCAATGCCTCTAAACATAACAATGTTCCCATATTGCGAATTTTATAATATCTTTGCATTTAAGACTATTTTATAATAATGGAAAGAGTATTTGCCAAAAGCACATTAAGAGAATACCGGGAAAAGCATCCTGGTTCAGGGCAATATTTAAAAACATGGTATGATACTGCAATGAGTTCAGATTGGAATAACCCTAATGAGGTCAAACAGACTTATGCAAATGCAAGTATTTTAAAAGATAACAGGATTGTATTTATTATAAAAGGAAACTCGTATAGACTCGTGACGAAGTTCAATTTCACAAAAAAATGGATTTTTATTAGATTTATTGGTTCTCATAATAAGTATGATAAAATTGATGCAAACACGATTTAAAGATTAAAGACATGAATATAAAACCGATTAAAACAGAAAGTGATTATCGAACAGCTCTAAAAAGGCTTGAAGTAATTTTTGATGCAGAGATAGGCACACAAGAAAGTGATGAGGCAGATGTTCTGGGACTAATGATTGATGATTATGAAAAAAAATATTATCCTATTGAAGCACCTGACCCAATAGAAGCAATAAAAATCAGAATGGAAGAAATGCAGCTTAAACAAGTTGACTTGGTAGTTGAGATTGGCGGAAAAAGCAGGGTTTCTGAGATTCTTAATCGCCGACGTAAATTGACTGTTGATATGATTCGTAATTTGACAACCAGATTAAATCTTTCTCCAGGACTATTGATTAATGATTATCAGTTAATGAGATGAATAAAGGGCATTTTTCATATACCCCTAAAAGCAGTTTACACTTCTTCGGATGAATGCTTATTTATTTTCTTTGTGAAACAATGAAAGATGCCGAATAAAGTACTAACACACACAAGCATAGCCAGCCCCGATTTTCGGGGATCAAAACATTAAAGACCATTCGCATATCCATACAGACCCATACGGGCCAATTACACGAAGTGAATCCGTACGGACTATGTATCGCAAGTCTAACGGCAAAACTATAAACAGATGAAATACATTGACGAATACAGAAATAAAGGCCTCGTAATTAAGATAGCCGACAGGATTAAAAAAATATCAACCCGTAAGGTAAACCTGATGGAAGTATGTGGCGGGCACACCATGTCAATCCAAAAATTCGGCATACCTTACCTTTTGCCAGCTACGGTAAATTTACTTTCAGGCCCGGGATGCCCTGTGTGTGTTTCCAGCCGCAAATTCATCGATCATGCTGTGGCCCTGTCGCGGTTGCCCAATGTTGTTATTGCCACATTTGGCGATTTGATACGTGTGCCCGGATCAACCTCAACCCTCGATAAGGAGAAAGCTGCCGGGGCAGATATCAGGATCGTTTATTCAATAATGGAAGCAATAAATTTTGCAATTAAATTACCCGAAAAAAAGATAATATTCCTCGGTATTGGCTTTGAGACCACGGCCCCTACAAGTGCTGCCGGTATTGCTTACGCCGACAAAGAAAACATCGGTAACTTCTTTTTCCTTAGCTCACATAAAATTATGCCACCGGCAATGTCGGCATTAATTGACGAGGGTGTTAAAATTGATGGATATATCGGCCCGGGCCATGTAAGCACCATCACAGGGTCGGGGATGTACGAGGATATTGCCGGGAAATTCAACCTTGGTGTCGTAATCTCCGGTTTCGAGCCGGTTGACCTTTTGCAATCAATTTATATGCTTGTAGATCAAATTGAAAACAACAGGCAGGAGGTTGCCATTCAGTATAAACGTTTTGTAAAGCCCGAAGGGAACACCAAAGCAAAACAACTATTAGAAGATGTATTTGAACTAAAAGACGACTGGTGGAGGGGATTAGGTATTTTACCAAAAAGCGGGTTGCAATTAAGGGAAAAATACGCAAGGTTTGATGCCACGAAAAATTTCGAAGTTGAAATCGAGAAAACCATCGAACCCAAGGGATGTATTTGTGGAGAGATACTAAAAGGCCTGAAAACCCCAAAAGATTGTAAACTATTTGCCAAAGCCTGCTCACCACAAAACCCCATCGGTGCCTGCATGGTTTCCAGCGAAGGATCATGCCACGCCTTTTATAAGTATAATAGAGGTTAGAGTTGAATGCCGGGTGCCGGGTGCCGGGACTTCAAACCTACAAATTTAGACTCTAAGTTTAGTGGTAAATAATACTTTTCGGAGTGTACTCAAACTTTTAACTTTTAACTTTTATCTTTTAACTTTTAACTTTCTATGAATTCAAACAGCAAAATCCTACTAGGCCACGGAAGTGGCGGAAAACTTTCACACGAATTGATCAGTGACATTTTTCTTAAATATTTTAACAACGAGATCCTTGGTGCGCAAACCGATTCGGCGGTGCTTGATATTCCCGGCCGGCACCTTTCTTTTACAACCGATTCGTATGTTGTTGACCCAATATTTTTTCAGGGCGGGAATATTGGAAAACTGGCAGTTTGTGGTACCATAAACGATATAGCTGTTTCGGGGGCCAAACCATTGTACCTGAGTTGTGGTTTTATAATTGAAGAGGGATTTGCCCTGACTGATTTGGAGACCATAGCAAAAACCATGGCCGAAGAAGCTAAAAATGCCGGCGTAAAAATTGTTACCGGCGACACCAAAATCGTAAACAAGGGAAAATGTGATAAGATTTTCATCAACACGGCAGGTATTGGCGTTTTAGCCCCGGAGAAAAAAGATATAAGCTTTGGGGCCAACATCAAGCCAGGCGATAAGATTATTGTAAACGGTTCTATTGGCGATCATGGGATAGCTATTCTTGCAGCCCGCGAATCACTAAGTTTCCAGACTGATGTTCAATCTGATTGTGCATCTCTAAACGACCTCATCCAATCATGCCTCGCAAGTTCTGAAAACATAAAATTTATGCGCGATGCCACCCGTGGCGGGATTGCAACTGTGTTGTGCGAACTTGCAGAAAATAAAAACCTGGGGGTAATAATCGAAGAAAACGAAGTGCCGCTAAAAGATTTGGTTAAAGGCACATGCGAAGTTTTTGGTTTCGACCCACTTTACCTGGCCAACGAAGGAAAGGTAGTGATGGTGGCCGGGGCACAAGATGCCGGACTTATTTTACAAAAGATGAGAAGCCACCCACTTGGGCAGGATGCCCGGATAATTGGCGAAATAACTAAAGGCCACCCTACTAAAGTTTTAATGCATACTGAAATAGGGGGCCGAAGGATCATCGACATGCTTGCCGGTGAAATGTTACCACGGATTTGCTAAACCATACACTGAAAGAGTGCGGTTTTAACCGCTGGTGCCCAATTCGTGATAAAATTTATTTACAGCGCCAGCAAGGTCTTCAAACACAACATAATGGTTTTCACATCCACTACGCGAGCATACATTTACCTTGCCCCCTGTTTTAATATTCAACCCAACCATGGGCGCATCACAAATCTGGCACTTTATATCCCGCAAAAGGGATTTATTGCAGTGAGGGCAAAAGAATTCGAATGTCTCATCCTTCTCGGTGGAAATGTTGCTCTCGTGGCTATAGCATCCGTAAACAGAACATAACCAAAGTACTCCACGCTCTTTTTTACCAACAATATTAATTTTAACACTGGCCTTGTCCCTAATAGGATGGTCTGCATCCATCATTGACTTGTCACAATGCGGGCATTTTACCTCTAATGATACAATATGATTCATATTTTTTACTCCTAAATGATTTAATGAATAATAATTTTCTTTCAAAAACTGGCATAAAATTACACAAAGGAATCAACAAAAAAATATCTGGCCTATTTTTTCTGCTAATTTAATTTTATTTCAAATTACTTTTGCAAGCAAAAATTTTACTTATGCACGAATTTTCAATAGCGGTAAATATGGTTGACATTGCCTTAGAGTATGCCGAAAAATCAAATGCTGCCAGGGTCAATGAAATTGAGCTTGAAATTGGCGAGCTTTCAGGTGTGGTTGACGATGCCATGGAATTTGCCATGGAAGCAGCCATAAAGGGCACTTTACTAGAAAATGCCAAAGTAAAAATCGTAAAAATCCCGGGATTGGCCAATTGCAGATCATGTGGCAATGAATTTAAAATCGAAAATTTTTTTGATCCCTGCGCCAAATGCGGGGCCTACAACCCCGATATTATCAGCGGAAAAGAATTACGCGTAAAATCACTCAATATCGATTGATAGAAATCGTTATTTTTGCCTATGATAAAATGAGGAAATGAGGAAATGAGGAAATGGTAAAATGAGAGAATGATAATACACATTCAATCATTTTGTTCGTTTAATCATTCAAACATACAACAATAAATAGCAAATAATAAAACAATTCATTATGTGCGGAACTTGCGGATGCGGACAAGCAGATGAGATAAAAATTTTTAAACCTGGCGAAGAGGAACATACACACACTTATGTTCATTCCCACGATCATAAACACGGGATAGAAACCCATGGCCATGAACATGACCATCAATATGCCCATTTGCATAAAACAGATGGCCACAAACATACCCACAAACACGAGAGTGAACATGACCCCCACGACCATGATCACCAACATTTGCATGGGCATGTGCACAAAAACGATGAAGGTATTGATGTTGAAAACGGTCACGGACATCATCATGACCATCAAGACCATGATCATCATCACGACCATGATCACGATCATTCCCACGGAAGACAAGTTGTAATTGAACAGGATGCGCTACAACAAAACAAACTCAGGGCCGAAAGGAACCGCGGCTATTTTGAAGCCAAAAAACTCCTTGCCCTAAACCTGGTAAGTTCACCGGGATCGGGAAAGACCAGCCTGTTAGAAAAAACCATCAAGGCCCTAAAGGAAAAAACCAACATTTTTGTGATCGAGGGCGACCAACAAACCATGAACGATGCCAGCAGGATTGATGCGGCAGGGGCGCCTGTTGTTCAGATCAACACCGGCAATGGGTGCCATTTAGATGCCGAAATGGTCAACAAAGCCCTGAAAAAACTTGATATCAAAGGAGAAGGTATTTTGATGATCGAAAATGTTGGGAACCTTGTTTGCCCGTCACTTTTTGATCTCGGCGAAGCCCAACGGGTGGTCGTTATAAGTGTTACCGAAGGTGATGATAAACCTTTGAAATACCCCACCATGTTTGAGACTTCCGATATTTGTATCATCAACAAAACCGACCTCCTCCCCTATGTTGATTTTGATGTGGAACGATCAAAAGAGTATGCCCTGCGGGTTAACCCCAGCCTGAAGTTTTTCGAGCTTTCGGTAAAAACCGGTGAAGGCATGAAGCCCTGGCTCGATTTTTTGGTTGAGGAATTGAAGAAGGTTTAGCGAAATTTTGTTGCCAGGCAATTTTTGTAAAGACCATGAAAAAGGATACTTAGCCTGATCAATTCATGCGTTTAGTTTGATGTAGCTGTGAGGTGTCAAAACTTGCAGATTTAGTAGTCTATTTCATCCAGCACATGCGGGATTGCAACGAAGCAGATGCATTAAAATAAACGCAAACAACAAAAAGAAAAAAAAGGGCCTGCCCCGTAGCGAAACCTACTGGGGGGGGGACTGCCCTCAAGCTCATCATTTCCCGATAGGTGTTGAGATTGCAAGAAATCCTGTATCAAAACCAAAGGCCATCATCGGAACTGGCCAAGAACACCACTTCTGCAATACTTGATTTTACTGCTATTTCAGAGGGGTTGTAATGTTTTCGCAATTGGAGAAAGGGTGTACCTTGACCACAAGGTTTAAAAAGTTAATAGGAATTGCATTGGTACGGAGCACGTATGCTGAGAGGTGTGTGGGGGACAGCGGCGCGAGCCGCTTCCTACCCGCTTAAAGTGAAATTGGGCTGGAAAAGTCTGGGATTTCAACACATTCTGCTTCTCTGGTTGCTGAATTATCAAAGAACGAATTAATTATTGTGAACAAAAAGAAAGGGGCAACGCAGACAAACCGATGCAAAGAAGGTGATTTTGAAAAAATGCGTCCTGACGAAGCATGACTAAGCAATATGCTTAAAGGAGGAGGATTACCATGGTTAAAGTCGGTTTCATTGTAGAAGGCACTCCGGATTTCATAATTTTGTGTCACTCGTTAGAAACCTGCAAAAACAAAATGTCGATTATATTTTTACCATGATAGATCAAGATGACAAGGAAGAACAAAGGAAAAATGGAGGGGACAGACCTCCTGATTGTCCCTTAGTCGTAGTAAATGAAATTAGTGTGAACAAAGTATATCTTTACAATAAACAAATTTAAAACATTTAAAATGATTAGATATGTATTTTTTATAGTGACGTTATTTATCTTGTTTCTTCCGTCTTGCAAGCAAAATATCAATACGGGCCAAGATAACAATTGGTCGTCTTTCGAGACATTGAGTATTCCATTAGAAATTCGACAAGCAGAATTCGATAAAGGAAATATTGCCCCAAATTTCTCTTTCGAAGAAGGTGAAAACCTTGAAAAAACCGATACATTGATCAAGAGCTTTAATTTAGAAAGTTGGACTGTTGTTGGAGATAATGTCCAGTGGGCCGATACAGTATCGATAAAGTATGATGCCGAAAGTGTTAGTTTAGGAAACAAAGCTATTAAAATAGAACGCAGGTGGGCCGATGTAAAAGATATCGACAACAAATCAAGCGGTGTGTTAAGCGATTTTATAGAAGTTGTTCCGGGTAATTATTTGTTCTATTTCGATGTTCGGATGTTAGATGTGCACCCGTCTTGCGACAGGTTAAATTCAAAATTAGGAACCGATATCGATGTTAGGATAAAATATTTTGATAAAGACAAGAAAGAAATCCCGGCAGGAATTTATTACGACTATTGGGGAAAAGATGTTGACAATGGATTTAAAGGTTTTGCGTTTTCTAACTTCTATTATATGCCAGGATTTAACTGGGGAAAGGTTAAAGGCAGAACATTAAACTATCCTTTTTCAGAAGGCGATATGCCCGATGGTTGCAGATACGTAAAGCTATATTTAGGGTTTAAAGGAAGGGGAACTGTTTGGTATGACAATATCGATTTTAGGCTTTCAAAATGGAATTTCACCACCTTGGAAAGACTTTCTCCGATGTTTGAAAAAGAATATCAACTTACCAGTTTATTGGTCCCAAAACCAAAGAAAGTAGCAAGGCCCACCAATATCAACTTTTCTAATAAAGACATCTATATTGTGCTCCCAAAGCTTGATGTAAATACCAATATTGCAGCTTCCAAATTGCTTAAAAAATACTTTACACAAGCCTCAATTGTTAAAGGGGATATAAATGAAAATATAGAAAATGCTTTGGTTTTTAATATTGGGGAGACCCAACTTTATAAAGAAAATATCGATAAACTCGATATAACGGAAATAAGCGATAAGGAACAAGGTTATATCATTCAAAAAATTGAAGCTGAGAACCAAATAATATTCTTAAAAGGGGGGGCGTCTGATATAGGGAATTATTATGCTGCAACTACAATTGTTCAGCTTATTGATAAAAAAACATCTACATATCAACACGCCAATATTGTAGATTATCCCGATTTTACAGGACGTTCGTATATAACCAATGTTTATAAAAACAGATGGACTATCAATAAGGATACATCTTTAAGTTCAGAAGAAAAGCTTGAGAAAATTAATCAACTCGATAAAGATATTCAACAAGAATTATCGGGGGTAGGGCACTATGCTTTTTATAAAATAAATAAGGTTTATAATAATTATGCAAGTTTGGGCAAGCAATGGTGGGGGCCGGGCCAGTTTTTTACAGATTTATACGAAGGTTTAGGCAAAGAAAGCGAAAGGCTTGGCGTAATTAATCCTTGTGTAATGATTAATCCGTATTTTCATTTCGATTACGAAAGCGAAGAACGAAATCTGCCCGACAGTTTGCGGAACATTTTTTCTCATTCCAATCCAAAAGATATAAATAAGATTAAAAACCTTATTACAGAAGCAGTTAATAATAATACAAATACTGTAATGATTTGTGCCGATGATTTTGTGCCACATAGCGGAAGCACAAGGGGGATTTACGCTTTGTTTACCGATGCCGATAAAAAAGCATATTTCAATATGGCCCATGCACAAAGCGATATGATGAACGATTTGCGGACTTGGTTAGATAAAACTAACCCAGAAGTTAGATTAGAGTTTTGCCCCGCACCTTATCTAAACCAGTTTATAGATTACGGACAAGGTAGTGCAGAAGCGTTTTTCCGGGATTTAGTTTCACATGCACCCGAGGATATGGCAATAATTTGGACGGGCAATACCGTGCGTTCGCTTTGCTACGATATGGCCGATATAAAGCGTTATTCCGATTTAATAGGGCGCAAACCAATGCTTTGGGACAATACGCCGTATGCAAGGGAATTAGAAGGTCAATACGGGGGTTATCCTGCTCATTATCCTGGCAAAGCTGTAATGTGTAATTTGTTCGAGCCTTACGATATTATTGTGCCCAAAGATTTCCATAAAATTATGGACCCGCATATATACTCCAACCAGACAGGTTTTACAGAAAGGCACAAAATTAAATATGCCACTTTTGCCGATTTTGCGTGGAATTGTAACGGTTATGATGCCGACTTTTCTTTATACAAAACCCTTGTGGGGATATTCGGAAAAGACGATGCTTTAAAATTATTACAATTTAATGACAACTATTATAAACTTATTTCAATTTGGGCAAAAATACGAAACGGAAAAGAAGATGCCAAAGAGGATAAACCCTATCTAATTGAAGGACTGGACAAAGAAAAGGCCACAGTTTATATCGAAAACCTTAATAGAATATATTTGAGTTTGGAGCAGTCTATTTCGAATAAAAGACTGTTAGATGAGCTTAAAAAAACTATGGACAGATTTAGCACCTGAATTTTTACACGATTTGGCAATTGGACAAAAACAGATAAAATGTATATAAAAAAAAGAAACACATTAAACCAACTAATTTTAAAAACAATGAAAATTATTACATTTCTATTATCTCTTCTATTAATCGGAAATTTTATTTATGGACAAACAACAATAGAAGATGGAGAAGAAGTTTCAGGGGTTTGGACAGTAGCAAATTCACCTTATACTGTTATGGGAGAAGCAATTATTCTGCAAGATGAAACTTTAACAATTGAAGCAGGTGTGGAAGTAAAATTTAAGATCGGTTGCACAGGGGACAGAGCTTGACCCAATAGTATTTACCCGCGATGGAAGTGAAGGAAACTGGGGGATTATTTATTTTAGCGAAACATCTGACGCAACAACCATTATCGAATATTGTGAGATTGAATACGGTAAGTGGGTAGAAAATTTAATTGTAGAACAGGCATATTTTTACGGGGCAGTTTCTTTTTACGAAGCAGGAGCAATTATAAACAACAATATATTTACAAATAATTCAGGTGCAGGAATAGCTTGTTACTCAAATTCAAACTGTACCATAACAAACAATGAGCTTTCGTATAACAGCTATGGGGTTTCCTGCGAATATTCAATTCCAAATATAACAGATAACACTGCTTCAAACAACACATCTTATGGGTTTTCATTTGAACATTGTACAGTTGGAACTGTTTGCAATAACATAATTACTGAGAACAATGCAGCAGGCATTGAATGCAATGGTTCGGAAGTTACTATTAGTTATAATTTAATTGACAATAATGGGGTAGGTGGAATTTATATATTGTTCGGCGACAATTCAAATATTATTAATAATACAATAAGTAATAACGGACGCGGTATTTATGTTAATGAAAATTCTACACCAAAAATAATTGGTAATGCAATTGTAAATAATATTAATGCTATGTATTGTTCAACAAATGCGGATGTAACAATTACAAATACCACAATTTCATATAGTTCCGATGTTGGGATTCTATGTGATGCAGCAACATTAACTATAACTAATTCTATTCTCTGGTCAAATGGTGCACTTGCAGTTAACTCAAACAGTTCTGCAGATATCTCATATTCACTAATCGAAGGCGGTACACAAGGCAATATTCAATTTATAGAAGGTAATATTATTAACGAAGACCCATTATTTGTTAATCCTGCAAGTGGGGATTTCCATCTGTCTGATAACTCACCATGTGTAAACGTTGGAAATAATGATGTTGAAGATCTTCCTGAAAATGATTTAGATGGAAACCAAAGAATACAAGGAGGTATTATTGACATGGGATGCTACGAAACGTCTGTAATTTCCAGCATTGTACAAACGACAATAAACGAGGGCTTCACTATTTTTCCAAACCCAACAAACAGAATAATAAACTTTGAATTTGCGGATAACAATATTGAAAAATTAATAATTTCCGACATAACAGGAAAAACAATAATTAAGAAAATAGACATACAACAAAACGAAATGATTGATCTATCAAGTTTTGTGAAAGGTATTTATTTCATAAGTGTTCAAACAGAAGAAGAAGTTTACACAAAAAAAATAATTAAACGGTAAACAGTTTTTAATGCAAGGCTATTGAAGTCATTACAGCATTTTCCGTGCATTGATATTTCGGTGCCCTGCACCTTTCGGTTAAACTCGTTTATTGTTTCTACAAATATTATGGTGCTCTGCACCTACGATAGCCACAGAGTGGCGAAATCGTTGTGGAAAATGCAAGATATAGCATCACAAGAGGTGCAGGGCACCGAAATATAAATAACGTGTTGGGTTTTTCAGCAAGCCCTATACGCTAACGAAGCATAAAGGAATGATGTTTTAAGAATCTTGTGCACAAGTAAAAAAACCCAGTTATACATCGAATATTATTTTTTACAATCAAAGTTGGTTTATACCCCAAATAGCGAAGGAGTTTGCAAAATACAGTGGAAGGAATACGATATTTTCATCCTTTAACCTTCCCATTTTTCCGGCATGAAAAACAACTGAATAGCTGGGTTGATAACTGCTTCTGAAATGGTGCAGGCTCCTGAGTTTCCCGGATGGGCCATCCTTAACTTCAACTGGAATAAAATCTCCGGCTTTGTGAAACAGGAAATCGATTTCAGCATTACTATTTTTTGCATCTCTTGCCCAATAATATAGCTGGTTTTTACCTGATGATGCAAACTCTTGCCCCACAAACTGTTCGGCAAGTTGTCCACGGTAAATCGAGAGTAGGTTATCATGGTTCAGTGCTTCGCTGTAATCAATTCCTATTACCCTGTTCATTAACCCAATATCCAGGAAAACAGTTTTGAACTTTCTTTCAGAAGCATTGATTTCCAATGGCATTCCAGGGCTGGAAACAGCTTTTATCTTTGTTGCAATACGGGCCTTCAACAAACTTTCAAATGCTTTCTTGATGGTAGGGATGGTGTAATCTTTTGAAAAAGTGGTGTATTTTATTTGCTGGCCAACTTTTGCTGCCAGACCTGAAAACACTGTGTTCAGGCAATTTATATCCGTTTTCGGTTTATACTTGTTAAAATCCAATTTGTAAGTTTCAATGATCTCATCCTGTACTTCTGTAGCAGTTTTTATTGATTTTGTTTCCGAATAAACCTTTACACATTCAGGCATTCCACCAACCAACCAATAAGTTCGAAGTTGGCTGATGAGATAATTATGGATAGGTTCGGAAACATTGCTAATTGGTTGCCTACAAAGTCCGGCAGCTTTATTGTTCCCCTGGGCAAGCAGAAATTCAGAAAAATCCATTGGAAAAACTTCCATCGTTTGAATGCGCCCTACCGGAAAGGAGATTTCGCTATAAACAAATTCAAGCAAGGAGCCGGCAGCAATTACATGCAACCCTGGTTTCTTTTCATAAAAATAGCGCAACGACATAATTGCCCTGGGGCATATCTGGATTTCATCAAAAAAAACCAGCGATTCAGACTCTATTATATGCTGCCCCATCCTGATTTCAAGTTCCGAGCAAATTTTTTCAGGGTCTAAATCCCCATCAAACAATGAAATTAAGTCTGGTTTTTCTTCAAAATCAACCTTTATTAGATTTTTAAATAATTCTTTGGCAAGGGATTCAACGAGCCATGTTTTGCCAACCTGCCTTGCACCCCTCAATAGTAAAGGCTTTCGCCTTTCTTTTGTAGCCCATTCTTTCAAATCCAAAATGATGTATCTATCCATTGCAATTTAGTTTTCCAATGCAAATCTATATAAAATGTTTTAGTTTTCCAACCCAAATTGTCGGGTTGGGATTTAGTTTTCCAACCCAAATTCAATTTAGGGGAAAAAGGGGAAATTGGAAAGATGGAATAATGGAATGATGGAAAATTGGAAAGTTGGAAAAGGGGGAAATGGTAAAATGGAAAGTTGGAAAGTTGGAATTGGAGAAAATGGGATAGGAAAAGTATCTGCTATTATCAAATATTGTTTTCAAAATATTTCCCAATTACAGACCTACACTCATTGGCCGTTAGGATTTCTACTTTTGGAAAAGTAATGCCTTTCAATACATTAAAACGTTTGTATCTATTACAACTTTCATTATTGATTTAGAGGATTGTAAGGGGTCCTGCTGTGTGAGTTTAAAAGTTTTTCCATATCCTCCTGTTTCCAGTTTTTCTCTGCCCAAACATGATCGGCCATTTTAGTAATTTTTTCTCCAAGGTATCGAACAATCAGTCTTTTAATTTCCAATAAATCATCTTCATCCAATTCCCTGCGGAAGAGTTTTAGAATTTCAAGCTGACTTTTATTTAAAGGTATTTCAACCTGTTGATTATTCATAATCAATAAATTAAAAACTATGTACTAACGAAACACTATGATATGTTGTTTTAAGAATATTGCCCAAAAAGTATAAAAAATCTAATTAAATATCGAACATTTTTTTTACAATCGCCCCTTTCTCCTCTCCCTCTCCCAATCACCCTTTCTCAACAAACTTCCCATATTCCCCCAAATCCCACTGCAAATCCATCTCTTCAAACATCGCCCGGGCTTTTTCCAGGTAATCATTTCCTGAGAGGCCGTTGAGTTGCTTTTGTTTTGTTTTTGGATTGGAGAGGAATTTGCCAAGCTCGAAATAGGCGCGGGAGAGTTCGAGGCGGCCATTGTATTTTTCGCCGGTGGTAATGGCCAAATGAAGATATTTTAAAGTTTTCTTTGGCTTGTTAAGAAAATTATAAAGTTTGGCCCTGATTAGATAGGCCTCTGTGAGCGAGCCAATCATTTTTTTGGATTTGGAAATTAGTTTATCTGAT
>NIVA01000104.1 GCA_002254335.1 Bacteroidetes bacterium 4572_114
TAATCTAAATCAATATATTCAAGGCCCAATTTCCTGATATTTGCATAATAAGCGTTAAGGTTTTTGTAATAATTACGTTCGAGGTGGACTGAAACAGCACGTTCCCCAAATTTTTCTTTCAGGAACCATTTCTCTAAAAGCCTTGCTGTCCGTCCATTACCATCCTGAAAGGGATGGATTTTAACGAAAACCAGGTGGAGGTGTGCAGCAAAATAAAAAACATCTGCTTCGTCCAGTTTTGTTTCAAGCAGGTATTTCACATCTTCAAAAAGTGCGTTTAGGTCAGTGGCAACTACTTCAGGTGCGGCAGCAACATACTCAACCCTATCTTGTTCATTGATTACAAACATAGGGTTTGTACGAATGAGGCCCTGCCGGGATTTGGGCAGCAGGTTGGTGCTTAATATGGAATGGGCCTTTTTTAGGTTTTGAAAATTAAGGGGGTTTTCAAAAATAAATTCATAGGCCCGGTAAAGGTCATCAGCTTTTTTTGTGTAATCAGGTTTAAACCTTACTTTCATGAATTTATGTTTAAAATAGCTGTCAAAATCAATATCCTCGCCCTCAATTTTTGAAGAATAGACGGATGAAACCGATGTGTAAAACTGGAAATAATCCACCGGGATTTCAAGCTTTGGAGGTGCATTTAATACATTAATAAAATCCTTTCCGGCAGAAACCTTAAATCTGTCTAACAAATCAGTTTGTAGTTCCATATAAGAGTTTATTTTCAAAAGTATGGTTTTTATTGATGTCGCTATAACATCGTCAACACTTCCCCTAAAGGCTTCCTGTCTTTCGCCCCACGTTTTTCAAACCCCTTTTTGGGATAGCCCAGGGGTGTAATTGCAAAAACCTCCTCGCCCGGTTTGAGGATGCCGCCCTGCTTTAGTTTTTCATAGTCAAAGGCAGCAATCCAGCACATGCCTCGTCTCGTTTACCGGCCACAATAAGTATGTGGGGGGCATCGCTAAACCACGAACGGGAATAACAAGCCCTGGTTTTTTCAAGATATCCGGGGCTTGAAACCAGGTAAAACCGCCAGGGTTGCCGGTTGGCCGCCGATGGGGCAATCCTCCCCGCTTCGAGGATGCGTTCAAGTTTTTCTTGTTCTACCGGCTTTTCCGGATCGTAATTTCTGATGCTTTCGCGCTGATGAATGATTTGTTGGAATTTCATAGTTTTAGTTTTTATAGGCTCGGCGCGTTTTAAAAACGCACCGAGTCATTCGTTCATCGTTAAGATTCGATTCCCTAAGCGACTCGAAGTCGCTAAGGGTATTGCTACCGAATAACCACCAGCTTCTCAACCTGAAGGATGTTTTTATGCTTATCGTAAACTTTCACAAAGATTGGTTTTAAATGGTTAGAAGTAATTGTTACTGTTTTTAATTAGCTGCAAATATAGGGAAAATTTGTATGTTGGTGGGAGACTCGGTGTGTCTTGGAGACACGCCGAGTCTTTCGTTCGTTGTTAAGACTCGGCGCGTTTTAAAAACGCACCGAGTCTTAAAGGCAACCGAACCTTTAATTCATCAATCGGGATTTTATTAATGGCTTATGCTAAAGCAATCAATAAACAACGAAAAAGAACGGGGAAGCTATTTAAAGAAGCTACTAAGGCCGAATGTATTAGTTGTCAGGATGGGATAACCCCTTCATTTTATTCTGATGGGGGCATTACCAAAATAAATATTAAAGCACCTGAAAAGCAATATCCACAAATTTGTTTTGATTATATTCATCAAAACCCTGTGAAAGCAGGCTTTGTGAAAACTGACGTTGATTGGGAGTTTTCATCGGCCAGGGATTATTTTGGTGGCCGGAAGGGAACATTAGTGGATTTTGATATGGCGAAAAAGTATTTGGATTTTTAGGTTTGGTGTGACTCTTAGACTCGGCGTGTCTTGAAGACACACCGAGTCTTGACCGGGTCTTGAAGACACGCCGAGTCTTGACCGAGTCTTGTCGGGACATATGCCTACCTTTGCAAAAAATTTTTGTTGCATGATGACTTTTGAAGGACTAAATTTAAAGGCCCCGCTATTGAACGCCCTCAAAGATATGGGCCTTAAACATCCTACAACAATCCAGGCAAAAGCATTTTCGCCAATGATGTCGGGGAAAGATATTGTTGGGATAGCCCAAACGGGAACAGGAAAAACCATTGCTTATTTGCTTCCCTGTTTGCGTTTGTGGAAATATTCCAAAAATAAATACCCGGAAACCCTGATTGTTGTGCCCACCCGTGAACTCGTGGTACAGGTAGTTGAAGTAATAGGGAAACTTACAGCATACATGAATGTTGAAGTTGCCGGGGTTTATGGAGGGACGAACATCCGCACACAAACCAAGCTTGTAAACAAGAACCTGGATATTGTGGTTGCCACACCGGGACGCTTAGTGGATATTGTATTGACAGGGGTGTTAAGGCTGAAATCTGTTAAAAGGCTGATTATCGATGAGGTTGACGAAATGCTGAATTTGGGTTTCCTTCATCAGATTATCCGCATATTCGACTTGCTGCCGGATAAAAGGCAAAACCTGATGTTTTCGGCCACAATGACGGCGGAGGTAGGCAAACTGATCAAACAATTTTTTAATAATCCTCAAACAATTGAAGCTGCCCCAACCGGTGCCCCCCTGGAAAATATCATCCAAAAGGCATATTCCGTCCCCAACTTTTACACAAAAGTAAATTTGTTAGAACTGCTTCTTTCTGCCCATGACGACATGGTTAAAGTTTTGGTATTTACGGCCACAAAAAAACTTGCCGATCGTGTGTTTGAACAAATTGATGATAAATTTCCTGATCAGGTTGGTGTAATCCATTCCAATAAGTCGCAAAACAATCGTTTTAATACCGTAAACAGTTTTCAGGATGGGAGCTACAGGATGCTAATTGCTACCGATATTGTTGCCCGTGGGCTTGATATTTCGGAAGTTAGCCATGTGGTTAATTTCGATCTCCCTGAAGTGGCCGAAACCTACATGCACCGCATAGGACGTACAGGCCGCGCCGATAAAAAAGGTATGGCGATTAGCTTTATCAACGAAAAAGAGCAGAAGTTTCAGGAACAAATTGAAGGGCTGATGATGACCTCCATTCCAAAAGAAGACCGGCCCGAAGGCCTTATCATCTCAGAAATACTCATCGAAGATGAAATACCAAAAATCAAAATGCGTGAGGCAGCCCCGGTCAGGCTTCCCTCAAAAGATGAAAAAGGCCCGGCATTTCACGAAAAAAAATTAAAAAACCTTAAGGTCAACACAAAAATGACCCGCAAGGATAAATTCAAACTGAAATACAAAAAACCAAAAACCAGGGGTCAAAAAAGAAAATAGTTTTATTCCTGCAACTTGGTCTGTGACGGTAGTTTGTAAATAGCCGTTGGGTCAGCCGACAGTTCACCATTAACGCATCACCCGGTAACATATTCTACCAAATACGGATCAGTTATAGCCACCAAGATCAAAAATCTTACATCTCACATCAGACTTCTGATATCTTCTTTAATCACTCCCTCCATCCGCCGAAACCCCAGTGTAGGTGGACATACAACCTGATCTTCAAAATTTCCCACCACAAATTTTTGTTTATCATAATAAAAATATCTACTTTTGCCGCCCAAATTTTGGGAGGTAATTAAAGTGGATTATTTAAAAGATTTCATAATCCCTTTTCGCGGCCTGAAAGCAGGGGTTCATCAGTTCGACTATGTTATTGACAACAGGTTCTTTGATAGTATTGAATACGCTGAATTAAGCAAAGGGGATATTAAGGTTTCCATAGAGTTGACGCAACAGGAGCGAATGTTGATTTTCGATTTTAACATTGAAGGTTATGTTGAAGTTAGCTGCGACAGGTGTTTGGGAAAGTTTAACCAGGAGATTGCAGGGAGCGCAAAACTGATAGTGAAGTTTGGTGAGGATTGGGTTGAAGAATCAGATGAAGTAATTGTGATCCCAGAAGCTGAACATCAGTTTGATGTCAGCAAATACCTTTATGAATATATTGTCCTTTTATTGCCGATGCGGCGTATTCACCCGGATGATGAAAATGGTGCCACGACCTGCGATGAGGATATTGTGAAAAGGCTGGGGCACCACCCGGTAAATTCAGGGACAGACCCGCGTTGGGATGTTTTATTAAAACTAAAAAAATAAAATAAAATAAAAATATATTTTATTTATTCGATACCGAAACTAAATGAATTCTACAATGTTTAAGATTCTTTTAGTTTCACATTAATAATAAGCAGCTAAACAGTTACATAGAAACAATTAATAAAGAATAAAATGGCTCATCCTAAACGAAAAATATCAAAAACCAGAAGGGACAAGCGTAGGACACACTACAAAGCTACATCTCCAACATTGGCAACATGTCCAACCACAGGTACGATCCACATTTACCACAGGGCATACTGGGTTGATGGCGACCTTTATTACAAAGGTAAGATGGTAATGCAAAAGGCAGAGGTGGAATAATCCAATCGGCCATAAATTAAAGATATTCATACCAAAATGAAATTAGGACTGGACGTAATGGGTGGTGATTTTGCACCGGAAGCTATAATAGATGGTGCAATATTGGCTCAGAAAGAGTTATCCGAAAACGATCAGATTGTCCTAATTGGTGATGAAGAGATCACCAGGTCTTTTCTTGAAAAGAAACAAACAGACCCCAATTTATTTCAAATTGTAAATGCTGCCCAAACCATTGGGATGGCCGAGAAACCTTTGAAGGCCTTGGCATCCAAACCGGATTCAAGCCTGTCGGTAGGTTTCCGCATGTTGAAGTCACGGAAAATCCATTCGTTTGCCAGTGCCGGAAATTCAGGGGCCGTCATGGTTGGCGCCATGTACAGTGTGGGCAGCATTAACGGGGTTATCCGGCCCACGACCACCGGACGTATCCCACAAGAAAATGGAGGGGATGTTATTATCCTTGACATTGGCACCAATCCAGATGCAAAACCTGATGTACTTTACCAATTTGCAATCCTGGGATCAATTTATGCCCGATATGTTTTGAAGATCAAAAATCCGCGCGTGGGTTTGTTGAATATTGGTGAGGAGGAAGGGAAAGGTAACTTGTTGTGCCAATCGGCGTACCAGTTGATGAAGGATTCTAAGGAGTTTAATTTTTTTGGAAATATCGAAAGCCGCGACCTGTTTAAATCTAAAGTAGATGTGGTTGTTTGCGATGGCTATACGGGTAATATTGTCCTCAAACAAATCGAAACGATGTACCGCCTGTTGCAAAAAAGAAACCTGCTGGATGATTATTTCCTACGGTTTAACTACGAAAATTATGGGGGCAGCCCGGTTTTAGGGGTTAATTCAGGGGTGGTGATCGGCCATGGAATTTCAAGCCCGCTTGCTATCAAGAATATGATACTACGTTCGAAAGAAATTGTAGAGGCCAAACTTGCTTCAAAAATCCGAAGGGCACTTCAAAAATATACCAGCTAAACGATTCAGAAAAGATATCAAGAATTATGTCCAAAATAAAAGCTGCTATTACGGGTGTACACGCATGGGTGCCTGATTATATCCTGACCAACGATGAACTGGCCACAATGGTCGATACTTCGGATGAATGGATTACGACCCGGACAGGCATCAAGGCCCGTCGTATATTAAAAGGTGAAGGCAAGGGCACTTCCCACATGGGCGCCGAAGCAGTAAAAGGGTTACTTAAAAAAACAAACACCCATCCCGATGAGGTTGACCTGTTGATTTGTGCAACCGTGACCCCCGACATGCAATTTCCGGCCACCGCAAACATTATTGCCGATAAGGCCGGTATTAAATATGCTTTTCATTTTGATATCAATGCCGCATGTTCCGGACAAATATATGCACTTACTACAGCGGCCATGTATATCCAATCGGGGATGTACAAAAAAGTGATTATGGTAGGCGCCGACAAAATGTCTTCCATAGCCGATTATACCGATCGCACCACTTGTGTGATTTTTGGTGATGCCGCCGGTGCTATTATGTTGGAGCCTACCACCGAAGATATTGGGATAATCGATTCCATTCATCAATCGGATGGTGCCGGCAGGGTTCACTTGCACCAGAAGGCCGGGGGTTCGGTTAAACCGGCCTCTCATGCCACAGTGGATGCACGTGAGCATTATATTTACCAGGAAGGCCAGGCAGTATTCAGGTTTGCCGTATCAAGAATGGCCGATGTTTCTGTTGAAATGATGAAAAAACATAACATTGAACCTGAAGACCTTGCGTGGTTCGTGCCCCATCAGGCCAACAACAGGATTATTGAAGCGACCGCCCGCAGGATGGGAATAGAAAAAAAACAGGTGATGATCAATATCCAGCGTTTTGGAAATACCACTTCGGCCACTATACCGCTCTGTTTATGGGAGTGGGAAGATAAATTAATGAAGGGCGATAATATTATCCTTGCCGCATTTGGTGGCGGTTTTACCTGGGGCGCAATATACCTGAAGTGGGCGTATAACGGTAAAAACCATCGCTAGGGAAAATTGAATATTGGAATTTCATTTCTTAAACAAGTTCAAGTCCATCAATTCTTTCAAAATACTTTTTCGCCATTTTAAAATTCTCATTTTCCTCTTCGGTCATAACAGGGCCTGATAAAAGGAGTTCTGTTAATCCTTCATCTATACTTTTAGATACCACACTGTTATGCTGTCCATCAAGTTCCTTTCTTATTAGTAACTTATGTTCTGATGGCATTTGTCTAATCAAACCCAAAAGCTGATTTATTTCAATATCTATTTGAAGTTCCATAATAAAACTACTTTTTACAGAAATAGTAATTTTTAATGGGTTACTTTTTCTATTTTTGAACCATGATAAAAATCAAATCCTTCAACATCGGTTCTGAGAAATTGTACAGGCAGGCACTTGAAATCAGGCGCAAGGTTTTTATAGATGGACAAAACGTTGATCCTGCCCTTGAGATCGGAAACGAGGAAAAATGTACCCACTATCTAATTCTTTTGGATGGCCAACCCATCGGGACTGCCCGTTGGCGTGAAACTGAAAAAGGGGTTAAACTGGAACGGTTTGCCATTTTGGGCGAATACCGGAACCTGGGATACGGAAGTAAAATACTTGACAAGGTGATGGCCGATATTATCCCCCTAGGGCGCATGATATATCTTAACTCACAATTGAAGGCCATGAATTATTATCAACGACGAGGCTTCATAAAAACTGGCGAAATTTTTAAAGAGGCCGGGATAGACCATTATTTGATGGTGAGAAAAACTGATTGATGATTAACGATTTTTGATTGATGATTTGTAGGTTTTTTAAAGACAAGACAGTACAGGATATTGTTAGTGACATACAAAGCAAAAAAAGCAGTGCTTAAACAGTACGAACCAAGGAAACTAAAAAACCCTTAAAGTACTAAATTAATTTGATCCCGCACGTGTGGGATGGTGATGTGCAAATCCAGACGGACGGACTATGTAAAACATCGTTATCATGTTAGCATTAGTGACTTTTTAAGAGCCTAAGCGACACTGTGGGTTTTCGGATCAATTCACTACAACTTTTCGTGTCAGGTTGATGTATGGTTTCTTATTCTTATTAGATATATCCCTTTGCGGAGTGCAGACAAATCAAGCACATCATTACCTGATAATTTTTTCTCACGAACTCTTTTCT
>NIVA01000008.1 GCA_002254335.1 Bacteroidetes bacterium 4572_114
GATACGGCGTCCCCCACGATGGCCCCATCCAAAACTGCGCCAATGGTCAGGTTCGACAACGGGAAATCATTGTCGCCCCACTGCTTTTGAATGTTAAAATATGTTGGTGTGGAGAGTGTGCCCGACTTTTTGGAGCTTTGCAAAAAAGGTGTGAACCTTAAAGTTGTGTCGCCCGTAAAATTAATCGAGCTTGCAAATTGCAGGGTAACTTGTTCCAGCCCTTTTGTGATCGGGAATTCAACCGGGAATTCCTTGACCATGGGCCAGTAGTAGAACGGGATTTGACGGGTAAATGTCATTGCCCCTGCTTGTTGCCTAACACCAACAGTCCCGGCACTTTTATCAATCACAAAATTGTTTTCAACTGCAAGGCCCTTTTCGGCCAACCAACCGGCCAGGTTACTGTTGACAACTGTGCCCCTCATGGTTTGGAAATCGCCTTCAACATTGCTATAAGCAATAAACAGGTTGCCCCCGTTTGCAAGGTAATCGTCAAGTTTCCTGAGCTGTGCATCAGAAAAGGAGTCGGCCGGTGCAACTATTGCCAGGGTTTTAAATGCCGAAAGGTTATTAATGGTATCGGTAAGGTTAACGGGTTGCATGTTGTACAAAACCTGTAACTGTTGCATGGCCTGCTGATATGAACTTATGCCAGGCTCGCCCTGCCCCTGGATAAACCCGACCATTGGTTTATCAATTACCGACAATTTTTTTATAGATGACGAAAGTGCATATTCCATGGCAGTGCCCGGCTGAATAACAGGAATGATATCAGTTTGCTCGCCCATTTGGATTTTTGCACCGAGGAAAACCTTTTGTTGTTTTACCTGATCCTTTTCCCTTATATTTAAAATAAGGGGCTGTATGCCCGATTGCATGGCTTCCTGCTCAATGGCCTGGTCTTTGGCCGGATCGATAAATTCATAATTTACCATCCCGCCCGAAAGGCTTGAATATTCGATGAGTAGGTCCTTGAAGTCGTTTCTTGCTTTTTCAATTTCAGGTTGGCTGCCTTTTGTAAAATATGCTGTTACCGTTACGGGTTCATCAAGCGATTCCAGGATATCTTTCGTAGCGTTGCTCAGGGTATATATTTTGTCTTCAGTAAAATCGAGCCTGAAGAAAAAGCGTTCGGACAACACATTGAGCAATACCAGGGCAACCACGATTAAAACCAACTGCGATGCTATGGATTTTTTATGTTTCATTTTTCCAGTGTTTTTTCAATGTTTTTTTCAGTGATTTGTAATTAGTTCCTGTTTTTCTGTAACATGGCTTCTGCGCTGACCAGCCCCATGAAAATAAGTGAGAAAAAGAATATAATGTCGCGGCTATCGATAACACCCCTTGAAATTGATTCGAAGTGGGTACTGAGACTCAAATAGTAGAGCACCTGGCTTACGATACCGGTTGTGCCGCCGGAAATGAACGAGAACAGAAATTGAAATAAAATCCCGATGGCCAGGGCAAGTAAAAAGCCGATTATCTGATTGTTTGAAACGCTACTGGTAAAAATACCGATGCTGATGTAGGCCGCACTTATTAATATCAATCCGAGGTAGCCTGAAATTACTGCACCGTGGTCGATATTGCCAAGGCTTGCCACCGTAAAATAATAAGGGAGGGTGAATGCCAGCGCAATAACTATGAGCAACAAAGTGGCCAGGAATTTACCGATCACAATCTGCCAATCGCTTATTGGCCGGGTAACCAACAGTTCGATGGTACCGGTTTTATTTTCTTCGGCAATCTGCCGCATGGTGAGTGCCGGGATGAAAAAAAACAGGGTCCAGTAGGCCACACCAAAAAATGCCTGAAGGCTTGCCTGCTTAACAAAGAAAATATCGGACCCAAACAGCCAGGTAAAAAAACCACTGAACCCGAGAAATGCTACCAGCATAATGTACGCGGTAAGCGAATCGAAAAACGATTGCAACTCCCGCCTGCTTATTACCCAAATTTGTCTCATTTTTATGGAAATTTTGAATTTTGAATTTTGAATTTTGAATGAAGAATGAAGTGTTGCCGTGAGGGGTTAGGTTTTTGTTTGTGAGGTTTTGACTATTGCAGTAAAGTCTTTTTTTGAGAACCCTGCAAGTGCTTCTTCAACATTTGCCCCTATACTTGTCCCGCTCCTTAATAATTGTTTTGATAAAATATACTCTTTTTGTTCTACTAGCTTCTGACAAAGCTCAATAATTTTTAAAGCAAAATTGAAAGATTTATCCTGGATAATATTATCTTTTTTCATTGTAGTTGTTTTGTTTTAATTCAAAATTAAAAATTCAACATTCACAATTCCTAACTTAACGTCAGTTCACGGAAAATATCTTCCAGCTTTGTCTCAATGGGCCTCATTTCGGTAAGGTACCAGCTATTTTTTACACAAAGGTTAAAGATGGCTTTTCTCGAACTCATGTCCTTTTTGCTTTGCAATTCAAATATGTTTTCATCCTTATCAATAAAATCAACCAATTCGACAGTGTCCAGTCCCATTATTTTTTCATAGGCATCATCCGGTTCGGCACCTTCAATACCTACACGCAGGATTTCTTTGCCCTGTGCATGTTTCCTTAGTTCTTCGGAAGAACCGTCGGCAACGATCTTGCCATTGTTGATGATCATTATCCTGTCGCATGTTGCTTCTACTTCGGCAAGGATATGGGAACTGAGGATGACAGTTTTTTCGCGGCCAATTTTTTTTATCAGCTCACGGATTTCCACAATCTGGTTGGGGTCAAGCCCGGATGTTGGCTCATCGAGGATAAGGACATCGGGGTCGTGGATCAGTGCCTGGGCCAACCCGACACGTTGCCGGTAACCTTTGGACAATTCACTGATTTTTTTGTGCTTTTCACCTTCCAGCCCACAAACATCGACAATCTTCCTAATACTTCCCTCAACTTTGGACGGTTCGATATCCTGGAGCCTCGCAACAAATTTGAGGTAATCAATGATGGCCATTTCCTGGTAAAGGGGATTGCTCTCAGGAAGATAGCCAATCCGTTTTTTTATTTCATCAGGGTTGTCATAAATAGAAAACTCCCCAACATGAATTTCACCTTTGGTAGGGTTTAAACATGTTGTGATGGCTTTCATGGTAGTGGTCTTGCCAGCACCGTTAGGGCCTAAAAACCCTAAAACCTCACCGGTCTTTACCCTGAACGAAATGTCATCTACGGCACGTTGTGCACCATAAATTTTTGTTAGATTTTCAACAACTATATCCATAACAAAACAATTATTTTTTCGGAGTGCAAAAGAAATGATTTTAGACTATTTGAAGGGCAGCAAAAACATGGTTTAACAAAATTTAACGATAGGCGGGGGGAGGGGAAAGGTGGAAAAGGGAAAGGTGGGAAATAATGTATTCCGGGTTATCACCCATGCCGTTATGTCCCTGGCCATTAAGCGTAATTAATGTATCTTGTTTTTATGGTTACTTCTTTAAATTCTTCTCTAAAAGTGAGGGTATATCCTTTTGGAAGCTTTTCAGGAAAGAATATAAATTTCTCTTGTAAAAAATATAACAGGCCATGCAAAGTCTTTTTATTATCAGGTTACATTTAGAAAAACATTGCTTAAACCTCACTTCTCCACACTTCTTTCATCTAACTTCCAACTGCTCCCCTCTGCCCTCTGCCCTCAGCCCTCTCCCCATCTCACTCCCCAAAACTCCCCTTGAAATTAGAGAAGAAATCCTGGTAGCTTTCTTCCTTGTAGGCCCCTTCGGCAATGTAGTGGAGGATAGGTTCAATCTTTTCGGGAGGGTTGTAGCCGGGCAAAACAGTTATCAGCTTAACGTCCTCGTCCAAAAACACAAAGGATGGATATGACATTTTGCCCTGCAACAGCGCAACCGCCAATTGATGCGACGACCTTCTTGCCCCGGGTTTTGGGTTCACATACTCTTGCCCGTTAATAGTTATGGTGTCGTTGGTTTCGGCATCTAGTTTTACAGGCCAGAAGTTTTCGGTCATATATTCAACAATTACCGGATCGGTAAAAGTGTTGGCATCCATTTTTTTGCACCACCCACACCAGTCGGTATATAGATCGACAAAGATTTTTTTTCTGTTTTTCTTCTTCATTTTCTTGTTTAATCCAACAGCTTCCTCTATGCTGTACCATTTCATCTTTTTTTGTTCCTGCGACAAAACAGGCAATGATAAAAGGATAATCAAAAACGCGATTGTAGAATTTTGTATAATCTTAACCATTTGAGTTTTGGTATTTATTTGTTCTTTGATATTTGAACTTTGATATTTATTTGAATTTTATTATTTGAATTTTGATATTTATAAAATGTCCCTTCTCTCAAGGTCCCGCTTCATATCTTTTTGTTTTATGCTGTTGCGTTTATCATAAAAATGCTTGCCCCGTGCCAGGGCAATGTTCAACTTTGCCAGGCCTTTTTCGTTAACGAAAAGCAGGGTGGTTATAATAGTAAACCCCTTTTCATTAACTTTGTTTTGAAGTTTTTTCAGTTCCCGCTTTGTGAGCAGGAGCTTCCGGTCGCGTTTAGGCTCGTGGTTGTAAATGGTGCCCATGGTATAGATGGCAATGTGCATCTCCCTTACAAAAAGCTCATTCCCAATAAATACGCAAAATGCATCTGCAATATTGGCCTTGCCGGCACGTATCGATTTTATTTCGGTGCCCGTAAGCTGTATGCCCGCCGTAAATGTCTCCACCAAAAAAAACTGGTAGGAGGCCTTCTTGTTTTTTATTTCTATTATGTTTGCCATGATGGTTTGTCCCGCTGCAAAACTAATAATAAAACTATAGTTAAATCGAAGTTTAACATTATGCTTTTTTGGAACTTTAGTATTTCCATTCAGACTAAATTATTAGTAACGAACAACTAACCTCGAACGGATAGCAGCGGAATAGTAAAAATGTCGGAAGAAAAAAGACGGAGGTCGGATGAGAGAAGGTGGAAATTGAATGCCGGGTTGCTTGAAAACAATAATCAATTTCATCGAACAAATGTTTTTTCTTTCACCTTAAAAACGTTTCCATGTCCATACGGACGATGGAAAGTTACAGCCCCCGGCTTTCCAACGTCCGTATGGACTTGGAAACGTCAAGACAAAGGCGTGGTGTTGGATGTTTGGATACTGGAAGTTTAATCAACAATTACTTACCGATTACCGACAACTGAAAGGAGTCCGTATGGATCACTGATCACCGACTACCTATCACCCACCTAACCAGGATAAGTTTCGGTAGCCGTAACAATTGCTTTCTCAAAAGCATTTCGGTCAATATTGGCGGGGATGTTATTTTCATCAAAATATTCGATGAGCAACCTTGTGTCCAAATTCCCCACCAGTTCGTAACCGGCCATCGGGCAACCGCCCACACCATTGATTACACCATCAAACCGGCGGCAACCATTTTTATAGGCAGCATCCACTTTTTCGTACCAGTTGTGTGCCAGCGTGTGTAGGTGCAGGCCGGTTTCGGCTTTAGTTATTTGTTTTGATAAATTACTAAAAACATCTGCAATCATTTCAGGGGTTGAGGAAGCAATGATATCCGAAAGGGGGATGGTTTCGATACCCCGGTCCTCTAAAAACTTTGCCCATTTTATAACCAGGTCTATGCTCCAGGGATCGCCATAAGGTGTCCCGAAAGCCATGGCAAGATAAACAACCAACTTTTTATTCTTTTTCAGGCAAATATCTTGAAGGGTGTCAACAGTTTTTATTGCACCCTCTAAAGTTGTGTTGATATTTTTTTTTAGAAATGTTTCGGAAAAGGAAAACGGAAAGCCGATATATGTGATTTCGTCAAAGCTCGCAGCCATTCCACCACCTTTGGTATTTCCAACAATTACCATCAGTTTGGTCGATGTGCCAGACAGGTCAAGCATCGACAAAACTTCGGACGTGTCCTTCAACTGGGGGATTGCCCTCGGCGAAACAAAACTGCCAAAATCAATAGTGTCGAAACCAACCTTCAGCAACCCGTTTATCAGCTTTGCTTTTTGTTTGGTAGGGATAAACCCGTGGATACCCTGCATGGCATCGCGTGGGGCTTCGATTATTTTTAACATGTGTTTTCTTTTAGACGCGGATTTGTGCTGGAAAACGCTGATCGCTTCTGTTTATGAGCTTGGTTAAAAAAGACCTAACAGGTTTTAAAAACCTGTTAGGTCTCAATCATTACATTTCTTCCTGCGCTTTTCCGTGCAAATCTGCGTCAATTTTCTTCCTACGCTATTCCGTGCAAATCTGCGTCAGTTTCTTTGTCCGCCCCACTACTTACTGTCCCCCAAAATAATTGGCAGACCATCCTTTCCGCTACCAATAACAACCACTTTTGCATTGGGCGAAGCAGATAACTCCAATGTGGCTTGGATACCCTTTTCTTTCAAGATTTTATCAGTAATACTTGCGCTAAGTATCCTGTTTGCAGCGGCTTTGCCCTCGGCATCAATCCTCTGGCGTTCGGCCTCTTTATGGGCTTTTACCAGTTTAAATTCATATTCAAGCGATTCCTGTTCTTGCTTGAGCTTGCTCTCGATTGCCTGTTTAATAGTTGGCGGAAGGACAATAGAACGTATCAGGATTTTGTTTATCTGGACATATTTCTCTTTCAGCAACACTACAACTTCCTGGAATATTTCATCCTGGATAATATCCCGGTGGGTCGAGTAGATCTCTTCGGGCGTATAGCGGCCAATCACACTCCTTGTAGATGCGCGGAGGCTTGGGATAACCACACGTTGCAGGTAATTTGTCCCGATGGTTGCGTGCAGGAACCCAATTTTATCGTATTTCGGAAGGTACCATGTAGAAACATCAACGTTAATTTCCAGTCCGTTAGAGGACAAAACGTTCATCATCTCAGCTACTTCCTGCTGCCTGGTTTCGTAAATGTACATTTTATTCCAGGGGGCAATAAAATGAAAACCTTCGCCATAAGTCGTCTCCTTCTCGATACCACCGCCAAAGGTTTTGAAAAGTACGCCGGCATGTCCGGCATCAATGGTTACGGTCATTCTACTACCGAAAGCAATTAACACAATAACAATAATTACAATTATTGCTACCGGGATAATTTTTTTAAAATTAATTTCTTCTTGTGCCATAGTTTCAATATTTATTAATGATGTTTATAACAGTTTGTTATTCTTCGGCAAAAGTATTAAAAAGAGTTGGATTCCAATTAAAATTCGATGGCCTCCAACAATCTCATTCAATCTTTCTAAATTCTAACCTCTAACTTTTAATATGGGCGGCTGAACCAGGCTTTCCGTTTGTAGTTGTCTCATACCGGCTGTTTTTTTGTAAGTGTGCGGGGGTCTTCCTTCGTCAGCCACCGCCCACCAACAAAAAAATCAGCCGTTATTTCAACAAGCTACCACTCCAATCCTTGCCGCTACGTCCCAGGTTCAAGCCATTTGCTTACTATTTGCAACATCAATTTCTCATAATTTTAATAATTTTGCCCAAGCTTACCCTGTTAAATAGCGTAGCTTTTATTTCACAGAGTTTGCACAAGTGGCTGGTGGGGTGGAACTCCCTTCCCATTCAGGGGAAGGGTCGGGGATGGGGTCAGAAAGATTTTGCAATTAAACCACCACCTAAATAACTTAAAATCAATGAAAAAATTTTACACGATATTTTTCCTGGTTAACCTGCTGCTTAGTTTTTATTTTGTGGATACCTGGAACAATTCAAACACAACTTCCAGGGCATTGCCCATTATTTCATGGTTCGAGCAGGGGAATTTCCAGATTGATAAACACCAGGAACTTACACTTGACAAGGCTTACATCGATGGGCATTATTACACCGACAAAGCCCCTTTGCCTACCTTAATCGTCCTACCATTTTTCGGGTTGTTAAAATCGCTTGGATTAATCCAGCCGGTTGATGGCAGCTTTTATGGGCCAGGAGTTTATATTTTGGGCAGCCTTATTTGCGGAAGCCTTCCATTTGCGCTTTTCCTGCTGTTATCGTTCAAGGGCATCAAAAAAAACAGGACTTCCCTGTCGCCGGTAATATTTAGCTGTATGCCCTTTTTCGGCTCGTTTATTTTCGTGTTTGCAGGGACCTATTTTGCACACATGATGTCGGCCCTGTTGCTTTTGCTTGGTTACATCTATTTAAAAAAATCGAAATTCTTGCTTGCCGGGCTATTTGCCGGGCTTGCGTTTTTATCCGAATATACCATTGCCCTGGTTTTTCCTATTTGGGCCATCCAGGTGTGGGCCAGGCAAAAAAGTTTTATCAAAGGCTTTTATTTTGGGTTGGGGACACTCCCGGCAATCATCTTTATTTTGGCGTACAACTATTATTTTACCGGTTCCGCTTTTACCATGCTTTATAAATACCACACTTTTCAAGACCTGCACACCAACTATGGGTTTAGTTTACCAACCATCGAATCGTTGTGGGGGTTGAGCTTTAGTAATTATAAGGGCCTGTTTTTTTATGTCCCTTTTCTATTGATGGCCTTGTTTGTTGTGTTTAAAAATTATAGTTTAAAATCTGTTTCCGGCCATTATCTAACCTGGGTTTCTATTATCTATTTCCTGGTGGTTTCGGCCTACTTTGGCTGGTGGGGAGGGTGGACCTATGGGCCTCGGTTGTTGTTCCCAATTGCCGTCCTGCTTTTATATGAAGGGATTTTGCAGGTTTCAAAATACAAAATCAACAGGCCGGTTTTTTGGGCCCTAACAGTTTTTGGACTGACAGGAGCATTCCTTGCAAAAATAACAGTGCTCTATTCCATCCCCACCGAATCAAAAAACCCATTTCTTCAAACTATTTTCCCGGCACTGAGCAATTGGCAGTTTAACCCCAACAACCTGCCAACCATGATATTTGGCCTCGACCCGCTTGTTTCAGGAGTTTTGTGGGTGGTGGTATTTGTGGTTTCTATGTTTTTTTTGAAAAGGTATTACAATTCCATAATAGCTGATTAATCAATTTATGCTAATGACTGGGCAATATTCTTTCTTTTTTCCGTCTGTTGGCAAAATATTCTTTTATCTGTTTATAATCCATATCAGCAATATCATTACTTATTTTATCACGGATTTGACGACTAAATTTAACAGCATCGAAGTCTTTTTTAATCATTGTTTTCATAATCAATCATTTCTTTTGTGGTTTTCTCAAATTCAACATCGAAATAACCTCCAAACACGGATGTATCTAAATAATAATTTCTTTTCATTAACTTTTAAATTTAGTTGTAAAAATAACAAAAAAAGGCTACCCGCATAACATTGGACACTACTAATTATCAATTAATTATAAATTCGCGCATTAGCGGCATTTTTTCTTCGGTTTGTCCATCATTACGCGGGTAGCCCAAAAAAATTTACCGGGAAATTATTCTTAAATTATTTTATGTGGTTTCTTAATTCACCCAAATCTTCTTGTCTGTCCTTTACACCATCTTTGAGGGTAGAAAAGGACACTGAGATCAACCGTCTGTCATCTACCTTCCAACAACTATCATCCAACATCTACCCTCCAACATCTATCCTCTGACTCCTACCCTCTGACATCTACCCTCTGACATCTACTTTCTGCAATCTATCCCCAGGGTTTCCATCCACTTTCATCCGGCCGGGGCTTTAAACCCTTTTGCATTGAGTGGTTGCATCCATTTTAATACCTTTGTGGCCAGTTCTAAAATTCAAATCCGGATATTATGAAACAAAGGGGCATTTCCATCGACAAAAAATTTACCTCCAGGCAAATATCAAAAGAATTAAAATACCTGAACCTGCTTGCCGGCAAATTCCCAACGGTACAGTCGGCCAGTTCGGAAATAATCAACCTGGAGGCCATCCTGAACCTGCCCAAGGGGACTGAACATTTTCTTTCGGATATCCATGGGGAGTATGAAATTTTTAGTCATGTACTTCGAAATGGATCTGGTGTTGTAAGGCAAAAAATCGAGGATGTGTTTAAAAACACCTTGCGCAAATTTGTTAAAGACGAGCTGGCCACCTTAATTTATTACCCCGACCAAAAGCTTGCCCTTATCGAAAAGCGTGAATCCAATATTGATGAATGGTATGCAGTTACCCTTCAACGGCTTATTGATGTAACACGCGCCACAGCTTCAAAATACACCCGCTCGAAGGTGCGTAAAGTTTTACCTCAGGATTTTGCCTACATCATCGAAGAGCTGCTCCACGAAAGCCCTACTGCACAAAACAAGGAGAGATATTTTAGCGGTATCGTCCAGACTATTATCAGGATCGGGCGGGCCAACGAATTCATCATGGCAATTTGTAACCTGATCCAGGCCCTATCGATTGACCGCTTACATATTGTTGGAGATATTTTTGATCGTGGGCCAAACCCTGAAAAAGTGATGGACAAATTAATGGCTTATCACGCTGCCGATGTCCAGTGGGGCAACCACGATATCATCTGGATGGGCGCCGCTGCCGGGATAAAGGCGGTAATTGCAAACCTGGTAAGGATTTCGGCAAGGTACATGAACCTCAATACCATTGAAGATGGATATGGCATCAGCCTGTTGCCGCTTGCCACATTTGCCATGGATATCTATAAGGACGATGAATGTAAACTGTTTCAACCTAAAATGGCAGAAGGTTCAGGTGCAAGCTCTAAGGAGGTCAACATGATCCGCAAAATGCAAAAGGCCATTTCTATCATTCAATTCAAATTAGAGGCGGAAATAATTAACAGAAATCCCCGGTTTGAGATGAATGACAGAAATTTATTGCATCTGATAAACTTTAAAAAGGGCACCATTAATATAAATGATAAAGATTACGAACTGTTAGATAAAAATTTCCCAACTATCGATCCGAAAAACCCGTATAAACTTACACCGGAAGAGAATGAGGTGATGGACCGTTTGTGCATTTCATTCAAAAATAGCGAAAGGCTGAGGAAACATGTTAAGTTTCTGTTCGCAAAGGGGGGCATGTACCTTAGGTATAATAATAACCTCCTGCTGCATGGGTGCGTACCAATGAATGAAAATGGAAAGTTTGACAGCATGAAGATTAATGGCAAAACACTAAATGGCAAAGCCCTGATTGATATATTTGATGTTTTTGCCAGGAAAGCATTCTTTACCCGTAACGACAAAAAACCCGATGAAGTGGCCCGGGATTACATGTGGTACTTATGGTGTGGGCCTGAATCGCCACTTTTCGGAAAAAAGAAAATGGCAACTTTCGAAAGGTATTTTATTGCAGATAAGAAAACCCATAAAGAGGAAAAGAATGCCTATTTCGTTTTAAATAACAATGAAGATGTTTGTAAATCAATCCTCAGCGAATTTGAGCTGGACCCTGAAACGGCACACATTGTTAACGGGCATGTCCCGGTAAAGGTAAATAAAGGCGAAAGCCCAATAAAGGCCAACGGCAAATTGCTGGTAATTGACGGGGGGATGTCCAAAGCCTACCAAAAAGTAACAGGGATTTCGGGCTACACACTAATTTACAATTCCTATGGATTAATTCTGGTGGCACACGAAGCCTTCGAATCGAGGCAAAAAGCTATCGAGCATGAGAGCGATATTTTGTCTAACATAACCTACCTTGAACAAAACCCGAAACGAAAAACGGTAGCAGATACCGATAACGGCAAAGGGCTAAGACAGCAAATTACCGACCTTGAAATGCTATTTGCAGCATACCGGAAGGGATTGATTAAGGAAAAGCGGTAGAGTTGTTTTGGAGAGAAGCAAGGATGAGAAATTTAGGAATTGTAATGATTGTATTTTCCATACCTTTGTAAACGAATTTTAAAGTCTATAAAATTTATGAAAAAGTATCTTGACCTCATAATTGAAAAGTTTACAGAAAAAGGGGAAGAATATTATCTCGCTACAAGTACGGATATTCAGGGTTTAGTGGCACAGGGAAATTCAGTAGAAGAAACTGTTGAAATAGCAAGAAGTTTGGTTATAGACTTAATGGAACTACGAGAGAAGAAAAACAAAGAAAAAATAGTTGCATTAAGAAAAATCCCTGAAACGTTTCATTATCCTTTAATATTTAATACAAAAAAAGATGGGTCGCTTAGCAGGGTTTAAATATAATCAGGTAAGGAAAAAACTTATCAAGCTTGGGCTTATTTTTGAAAGAGAAGGAAAAGGGAGTCATGAAATCTGGTATTACCCTATAACTGACCGATTTACTGTTTTACCACATCACGGAAGTAAAGATATAAAAGAAGGAACATTAAAGCTGTACTCAAACAAGCAGGAATCGGCACTGATGATTTCTTGAATTGTTAGTAAATATTTGTGTCTAATAGTATCATCGTCCATCATTTTCGTAAATGTTTTCACTCATTAACAATTCATCCGGCAAACTGACATGGCTTTTTATTGTCCTGAAGGAAGCTTTTAACCGGGCAATTCTTTCATCTTTTTTGTATTTCGATTTATCTTTGTCTTTAATCAGGATAATAACTTCAACTACCTGCAGGTTTTTAAACGGCAGGTCATGAAGTATAATACTTCCTTGTTCATCTATACTGGTTTTGAGTTTTATATGCAAGCATAATCTTCTTATTTTAATTTCATAAATCAATTAATTCCTTTTCAGTAGATTGTCCATTTTTGGCTTGTTCAATCGACTTGTGCAAATGCCCGGCATTAGCCGGATTAGAAAGCAGATAGATGGTCTCTTGCCATGAAGTAAATTCATTAAGGGACATTAATACAGCTTTTCTACCTTTATCACTGAAAATTATTGTCGGCTCAATATCATTAACTACTTGCTCAATTAAAGAACTTAAATTTTGTTTAGCTTGACTTATGGTCATTGCATTCATTTTTTGAACTTTACTTTAAAAAAAATAATGAGTCCGGTCTAAAAACGAAGTTTTTGAAAATTAGCGAAATTTTATTGTTTTCAAACACGTGATTATGCGATAATTAAAAAAATATATTAGCGCATTCGCGGCAAAAAATGGCTTTTTAGACCGGACTCAATAATTACAAAAATAAGAAATTCGAATAGATATTCTCATTATCCGTAAAAATATCTTATTCTACTTCAATAACAGAAGCAAAACAAAAGAAAGAAAAAATTATTTGCTAAATAAAATATTAAGTGTATTTTTGCACCCCATTTTTAAAAAGTTAAAATAGTAAAAAGATATGTACTTAACTTCAGAGATTAAAAAAGATTTTTTTAAGAAGCACGGCAAATCGGAATTTGACACCGGGTCGTCAGAAGGCCAGATTGCCCTCTTTACATTTAGGATCAAGCACTTGACAGGACACTTGAAGGATAATCATAAAGATTTGTTTACCCGTCGGTCGTTGGTCCGGTTGGTCAGTAAGAGAAGGAAGTTGCTCGATTTTTTGAAAAATACGGAAATTGAACGATACAGGGCTATAATTAAAAAATTAGGGCTAAGGAAATAGTATTGATGAAATATAGAAAATAATTTAGTAGAAAGGCAATTTGTTTTGAATTGCCTTTTTTGTGTTTATAGTAATTGAAAATAATAGAATAAAGATTAAAGAATTAGAAAATGGCGAATAACGCGATTATTAAAAAGTTACAAATGCCCGATGGGACTGAGATTTCCATCGAAACCGGGCGTTTGGCACGTCAAGCTGACGGTGCCGTGGTTGTTAAGCATGGAAACACCATGTTGCTGGCAACAGTAGTTTCTAACAAAGAGGCAAAAACAGGTGTGGATTTCATGCCACTTACAGTTGAATATAAAGAAAAATATGCTGCCACGGGCAGGTTCCCGGGCGGTTTTTTTAAACGTGAGGCACGTCCTTCAGAATATGAAATCCTGATTTCAAGGTTAGTTGACCGGGCCCTCAGGCCACTTTTCAACGATGACTACCACTGCGAAACCCAGGTATTTATTACATTGATTTCGGGCGACAAAAACTCTGCCCCCGACGCATTGGCCGCATTGGCCGCATCTTCTGCACTTGCAGTTTCCGATATACCTTTCAACGGCCCGATTTCCGAGGTGAGGGTTGCACGTATTGATGGTGAGTTTGTCATCAACCCGGCAATCGACAAATTGAAGGAAGCTGATATAGACATGATGGTGGCCGCCACCAAAGAAAACATCATGATGGTGGAAGGTGAGATGAAGGAAATTCCTGAAGCAGATATGCTGGAAGCAATTAAAGTTGCACATGCTGTTATTAAAACACAATGTGAGGCCCAGCTTGATTTGGCTTCACAAATTGAAAAATCTAAAATCAAACGTGAATACGAAGGCGATGAGAATGATGAAGGTTTAAAACAGCGGATGCACGATGAACTTTATGATAAAGTTTATGCAGTGGCCAGGCAAGGGACGGCCAAACATGAGAGGAGTGAATTGTTTGCCAAGATAAAAGAGGAATTTATCGAAACCCTGCCAGAAGAAGAAGCCGAAGAGAAATCAGGCATGATAGGCAGGTATTATCATGATATTGAAAAAGATGCCATCCGGAATTTTGTTTTGGACGAAAGGACACGGATAGACAAACGCCAGTTGGATGAGATACGCCCTATATGGTCTGAGGTGGATTTCCTGCCGGCAGCACATGGCTCGGCAGTGTTTACCCGTGGCGAGACACAGTCGTTGGTTTCAGTTACACTTGGCACCAAGCTTGACGAACAGATAATTGATGGCGCAGTGTACGATGGGAAAATCAATTTTATCCTCCACTACAATTTCCCGGCATTTTCAACAGGCGAAGCACGCCCGAACCGCGGTACCAGCCGTCGTGAAGTTGGCCATGGCAACCTGGCGCTCAGGGCACTTAAATTTGTTATGCCCGACGAAAACCCTTACACTGTGCGTATTGTTTCAGATATACTCGAATCAAATGGTTCGTCATCAATGGCAACGGTTTGCGGTGGCACGTTGGCATTAATGGATGCAGGTATAAAAATTACAAAACCGGTTTCAGGGATTGCAATGGGCCTGATCTCTGACACAAAATCAGATAAATATGCAATACTTTCCGATATCCTTGGTGATGAAGATCATTTGGGCGATATGGACTTTAAAGTAACCGGTACCCGCGATGGGATTACAGCATGCCAGATGGACATCAAAGTTGACGGGCTCCCATATAAAATACTTGAAGAAGCACTTGAACAGGCCCGCAAAGGAAGGCTGCACATCCTGGACGAAATGGGAAAAACCATCAGCCAGCCAAGCGACGATTACAAACCACATGTACCGAGGATTGAGCAAATGAAGGTGCCAAAAGAGTTTATCGGTGCAATCATTGGCCCGGGCGGAAAAATTATCCAGGACATCCAGGCCGAATCAAATTGTACTATTGTCATCGAGGAAATTGATGATTTTGGCATAGTTGATATCGTTGCAGTTGACAAAGATTCCATTGAAGCGGCCAAAGACCGTATCAAACAAATTATTGCCATCCCTGAAGTTGGGGAAGTTTATAAAGGAAAAATCAAAAACATCACAGCTTTTGGTGCTTTTGTTGAGATTATGCCTGGCAAAGAGGGCCTGCTGCACGTTTCCGAAATCGACTGGGTACGCATTGCCAATGTTGAAGATGTGCTAAAAGTTGGTGAGGAAATTGAGGTAAAACTGATTGAAGTTGACGTGAAGACCGGCAAGCTCAAACTTTCGAGAAAACGTTTGCTGCCACGCCCACCACATGCTGATAGCGGCGACCGCCCAAGAAGGTATGACGACCGAAATAAAAGGAATGACGACCGTAATAAAAGGAATGATGACAACAGGGGCGGAAACAGGGATTCCCGTGGCGGGAACAAGCCCTACCGCCGATAGAAAGAAATAATTTTCTTAAATAAAAACCTGATAAGTTTTTCCTGTTGGCAAGCCAATAGAAACCTTATCAGGTTTTTTTTATAGATTTGTGGGCGATTCGGTTTTTGCCAATATCTTGATGTTTCTGTTAAGTGAAACCATTCAAAATCCAAAATTTATAATTTACAATTCAAAATCCCCCATGAGTTTAACAATCGCACCATCAATACTTTCAGCCAACTTTTTAAATCTCGGGGCCGACATCCAAATGGTAAATAAAAGTGCCGCCGATTGGTTTCATATCGATATTATGGACGGTGTTTTTGTCCCTAATATTTCATTTGGCTTCCCGGTTTTAAAACACATCCAACAATTGGCCGAAAAACCTCTTGATGTCCACCTGATGATTGTTGATCCCGACAGATATCTTGAACAGTTTAAAAAATATGGTGCCGAAATTTTAAGTGTCCACTACGAAGCTTGTACTCATTTACACCGTACCGTAAGCAGGATTAAGGAGTTGGGGATGAAAGCAGGTGTGGTGCTTAACCCACATACACCGGTGCATTTTCTTGAAGATATTATTGCCGATGTTGATCTTGTCCTGCTGATGTCGGTCAACCCGGGATATGGCGGACAAAAATTTATTGAGAATACATATTCAAAAATATCGACACTTAAAAACCTGATTATCCAAAAGTCGTCGCATGCGCTTATCGAAATTGATGGTGGCGTTACCCTGGAGAATGCCCCCATGCTTGCCGAAGCCGGGGCCAATGTGTTGGTTGCCGGAAACACGGTTTTTTCTGACGAAGACCCTTCGCGTATTATTTCGCTTCTCAAATCTTTAAAGTTCACCAGGGATGTCAATCAATAAAATCGTATTGATTGGGGCAGGCAACATGGCAACCCAACTGGGCAAAGCTCTCCATCAAAAAGGAAAAAACATCCTCCAGGTCTTAAGCCGTACACAAGGATCTGCCGATTTACTGGCAGGGCAAATTAATTCTACGGCGATCATAAATCCAAATCATCTTATTAATGATGCAGACCTCTATATCCTCGCTGTCCCTGACGATGAAATTTCCGGGATTGCCAACACCATCAACATTCAGGATCGTTTGATTGTGCACACCTCAGGATCTGTTGGGATGGAGGTACTAAAAAATGCTTCTGCACATTACGGTGTGTTTTATCCGCTACAAACCTTTTCCAAAACCCGGGATGTAGATTTTTCTGATATACCCATTTGCATCGAAGCTAGTTGTGAGGAAAACTATATTTCACTTATCAATTTAGCTGAGGGGATTTCTAATGATGTAAGAAGGATAAATTCTATAAAGAGGCAAACCATACATTTAGCAGCAGTTTTCGCATCAAACTTTACCAACTACATGTATGGCCTATCAGAAGAAATACTTAAAAATGAAGATATTTCTTTCGACATAATACAGCCTCTGATACGCGAAACAACAAAAAAGATTGAACATAAATCACCAAAAGATGCCCAAACAGGCCCTGCCAAAAGAAAGGATTTGAAAATCATTGAAAAGCATCTACAGCTTTTGCAAGGTGATCCTGATAAAAAGGCGGTTTATGACTTATTGAGTAAGCTGATTGTTGAAAGTCATTGATGGTCATTGGTGGTCATTTATTGTTGGGAGTAATAACAACGATGGAATACAAAAAATAGCAATATGGGAAAAATGACAAAACACATACATACAGGACTGATTTTACTGGTAATGTTAATATTTTCATGCGTTAACCAAACAAATGAAAATAAGGGAAAAGTTGAGGATGAAAGTATTTCAAATCAACAATCATCAAGCCCACAAAAAATAATGGACACTACTGATGATGTTATAGCCAAAATCAAATATGAGACCAACAGTTCAATAGATTTTGATAGTCAGATTTCGGAGCACAGCGATACCCATACAGATACTCTTACTGCAAATGAAAAAACCACGGAATCAGTCAGTGAAGAGAAAATAACCATTGCCGAAATGTACCAACATTTTGAGAAAAGCCCCCAACTTTTTACGATTCCTATAGATAGGGACACAATTATAGAATGTAGCGAAGGCACAACCATAAGAATTCCAGCAAACTCTTTCATTATTGAAAGTAATGGAGTACCAGCAGACAGAAGCGTTGAAATTTCTGTAAAAGAGTATTACGATTTGTCCGATATGATACTTGCAAACCTCTCGACAATGTCAGGAGATGAGATTTTGGAAACCGGCGGAATGATTCATATCTCAGCAAACTCTAACGGGGAGAATTGCATTTTAAAAAAGGGCAGGGAAATTGAAATTGGCTTCCCCAATATTTCTGAAAAAGAAGATATGCAATTGTTCTCCGGTGATTGGAAAAACAATAATATCGACTGGACCCCAATGCTACCCTCCGATGACACAATAACGTCAATTCCAACCAGGCAAGTTCAACCAGAGTTAGAGGTATTTACTGTCGTTGAACAAATGCCGTCTTTTCCGGGTGGGGGTGAAGCCCTGGATAAATATATGGTTCAAAATATGCAATACCCTTTTTCCGCACTCGACAAACAAATTCAAGGTACTGTATATGTTACGTTCATTGTTGATGAATCTGGACTGATTACTAATCCACGGGTTGTCAGGGGAGTTGATGCTGCGCTTGATAAAGCTGCCTTTGATGCGATAAATAATATGCCGGCATGGAACCCTGGCAAATTAGGAAATAATCCAGTTCCTGTTCAGTTTACAATGCCTGTAACTTTTATTCTTGATGGCATTAACCCGACAGAGAAGGTAATTTTTGAAGCAAAAGAATATGAAGAAAAAATTGAATCTATCAATGTTATTTATAGTAATGATGATTTAGGGACCTATGGTAAAGAATATCAAGAAGAATTTGAAAGACAGGTTGAGGAGAAAGGCATACAATCTACAGGTGTTTCACAAATCAATCGTTACCTATTCAGCACATCTCAACTTGGTTGGATTAACTGCGATATTTTTTTAAGAGACAGGCGACCAAAAATCGACTATTTTGTTCAAACTATCAAAACGGAAGAAACTTTCGTAAAAGTAATTTTTCATAGTGTTAGAGTAATTTTATATGGAATCCCAAGGGATGATAATTACTTTTTCCGAGATGTTCCAAAAGGAGAAAAGGTTACCATCATAGCTTTTAGAAATGAAAATGAGAAATTACTTTTAGCAGTTAAGGAATCAATAATAACTAAAAATGGTGAAACAGATTTAGATTTTCAGCCGGTAACTTTAGCTAAATTGAAAAGGGAAATGAGAAAAATCAAAAGTCTAAATTAAGTTTCCCGAACAACAGAAATTCACTTCAAACAGATGACAGCGCAGCAAATGACAACAAAACTTGCGACACGTAGTTAGCCCGTCTGAATCCATATGGATGACGGCGAAGCCTAATGACGGCACAACCTAATGGCAATAAATGACGCGAGGCAAATAACAAATGAATACAACACAATAATTATAAAGAACTTTTAAAATGGTAGTTAAAAATTACAAGGAACTCCTAAAAAATATCACCACTCTCATTTTTGATTATGATGGTGTTTTTACTGATGGTAAAATCCTGTTGTTAGAAAATGGCGATCAATTAAGGACTGCCAATGTTAAGGATGGCTATGCTTTGCAACTCGCAATTAAAAAAGGTTATCGCATTGTGGTCATTTCAGGTGGCACCTCCGATTCGATAAAAGTAAGGCTCGAAAGGTTAGGCGTGCATAGTGTTTTTATTCGTGTGGAGCATAAGATCAAGGTATATAACGAGTATTTAAAAAAGTACAACCTGAGCCATGATGAGGTACTGTTTATGGGAGATGACATTCCTGATTACCAGATCATGAAAGAAGCCGGGGTTGCTGTTTGCCCTGCTGATGCTGCGGAAGAGATAAAATCACTGTCCCACTACATTTCCCATGTCAAGGGTGGCGATGGCTGCGTTAGGGATATTCTGGAACAGGTGATGAAGGTGCAGGGCAAATGGATGATGGATGATGCGTTTTTGTGGTAAGGGGGAAGAGGTTGGAAGGTAGGAGGAAAAGAGAAATTAGAAAAAAGAAAATGACAGAAGGTAGATTGGCCGCATTGTATGTGCATAAACAATTGGCTTATGATTTGTAAAATACTATTTACAATGCCATGCAACCAAACTATTCCGCTGGTGAACTATCTTTAGTCAAAAGTATTATACCCTTTTTTGGTTCTGGCTCGTTCAGGTTGAGAGGGTATTTTACTCCATCATACCTTTTCCCGACTTTAAAATTTTGGGCAATGTTTTGGTTTTTATTCAATCCGCCCATTGTATAAGTCCCAGACAGGGAAAATCAAATCATAATCATTCCAATTTAAATTCCCGTCAATAATTTTGAAACTTGAGAAAAGATTCTCTTTTAAATATTTGCTTATTGATGGGTGTTGAGATTTTTTTAAAAATGGTTTAAAGTCAACGAGCTTTTCATTTCCGTCTTTAAATTTTATTCGTATAGCATAATCACCAATGTAATTTGCAAAACCAATCTCAATTTTATCGAACTGTTTTTCTGAATATTGTTCTATGATTTTCATTTTATTTTTTTTGTTATTCGTTCAAATTCGCCTTTTTTCGCATGAACGTGTATAGGCTCATGTTCACTGGAATAGAAAAATATTATTAT
>NIVA01000105.1 GCA_002254335.1 Bacteroidetes bacterium 4572_114
GGCCTATATAGTACAAGAATATTTTCCCGGATTAACAATAAGTATAGAAAAGTTAATAAATAACAAAGGCTTGCCAGATAATAAACTCAAAACTAATACAATGGGGGCCATAAAATACAATATATTTAGTCCCCGCACATCAACAAAAATAGAAATCTATTTTTATTATGCGTATATATATGTTATTAGCCGATAGTCCTGTATTTCCCAACTAAGGCACAACCTCAACTTTTTTGCCTTTCCAGCAAGGAACCAACTTGTCAGTATATCTTCGGAATACTACGATTACCAAGGGAATGATAACTTTTTTATAGACCTGGTTTACCGTTACACCTTTACAAAGAAAAAGGTTGATATTGAATTGCGATGGAACAACATTTTTAATGGAAAAACCTATACAACATTTCAGTCAAGTTCCTTCACGGTATGGGAATCTACCTACTTATTGCGTCCATCCCAGGTATTTCTGTCAGTTAAGTTTCGTTATTAGTTATGCTTATGAATAAAGAAAATTTACTAGGGGATTGACATTGCATTTTCTCAAAAGATACAATGAACGGCAGTAGAATTAAAGAGGTTTTCGGGCTGCTGCCAGGAGTTTTTCTTCCATAGGGCCATCGGTTGGGTTTTGAGGGAATATTCCAAAACCGGTCCGAAGGCCGTTATCCGTTTTGTTGAAAACAATCAGCTTTCCAATCTCAGCAGGACTGAAGCACTTAAGGTGATAAACCGGAAAAAGGCCCGATAGCCACCTGGGAAAGACCTAACAGGTTTTCAAAACCTGTTAGGTCTAAGCAAGAAATATGTACAATAAATTCTGTATAATCATCTGCTGGTTTGATCCCCAACAGTCCCATTCCTGGCAAAAAAAGACCCCATCCCTCCCATAAGTCCCAAAAGGATCCATAAATATAAAAAGAGAAGAAAAAAATTAATTCGATTTTACCTCGAGTTTAATGAAAGTTTGTAACTTAGCCGATGGACTCCATTGAAATTCATTCATCATTAAACCCATACACTTATGAAAAATTTTACTTTTCTCTTTGCAGCAATCATCCTCGTTTTGGCCACAATGGCACAAGCCCCGCAAGCTATCAGCTACCAGGCAGTGGCCCGTAGCCTTGATGGCGACCCGGTGATAAACCAGGAAATTTCCGTTAAAATCTCCATCCTCTCCGAAAGTGCTTCCGGCAATGTGGTTTACAGCGAAACGCATAGTGTTGAAACCAACAGCATGGGCCTGTTCACCCTCGAAATTGGAAATCCCGGCCTCGTGCTTTCCGGTAGTTTCCAAGATATTCCCTGGGGCGTTGCTGAATATTTCCTAAAATTGGAGATAGATGAAAACGGTGGCGCAAATTATCAACTCATGGGGGTTTCGCAACTTTTGAGTGTCCCCTATTCATTAAATTCAGGTTCGCTCACATTAACTGATGATAATGGAAATACATACGATGTTTCGGTTGACACATCAGGCAACTTATTTGCAACAATAGTATTGCCATGCGGTATCCCAATTGTTGATGCCCGCGATGGACAAACTTACGAAACCGTGCAGATAGGCGGCCAGTGCTGGATGGCCGAAAACCTCACCTGGTTACCAAGTGTAAGCCATTCGTACTACGGTTCTGATACATCGCCCTATTATTATGTTTATAGTTACCAGGGTACCAATGTTGCCGAGGCCAAAGCAACCGATAATTTCCAAAATTACGGGGTGCTTTATAACTGGCCTTCATCGCGTATGGCATGTCCCCAGGGCTGGCATTTGCCAACAGATGCACAATGGGCATTACTAATTGATTTTTTGGGTGGAGATGATGTTGCAGGCGGCAAAATGAAAAGTACCCGCACAGCACCAGAACCTCATCCCAGGTGGACCAGCCCCAATACCGGTGCAACAAATACCAGCGGTTTTTCAGGTCTTCCGGGTGGCCGCCGCAATGCCAATGGCACTTTCAATCACGTTTGTTACACCGGTTATTGGTGGTCTTCTACCGGGCTTTCCCCAACAAATACCTGGGTACGTACGCTGGACTACAGCTATGCCGGTGCAGGCAGGTCTGGCGGCGGTAAGGATTATGGGTTTTCGGTTCGTTGCTTAAAGTATAAAGCATCAGACAACCAGCCCCCCGGGCCACCATCTTCCCCCAACCCGGAAGATGGGGCAACAAACCAATTGATAGAAACCGATATTTCGTGGACATGCACAGATCCGGAAGCAGATCCATTAACCTATGATATATATTTTGGTACCGAGGCCATGCCCCCGCAGGTTGTCACAGGAGTAACAGCAACAACTTATGATCCGGGGACATTGGTAAACTACACCGAATATTTCTGGAAAATTGTTGCCCACGACAACTACGAAAATACTACCGAAGGGGCAATTTGGAGTTTTACACCACTTCAGTTAGAAATAGGTGATGAATGTCAGGGTGGAATCATTGCATATATTCTTCAACCCGGGGATCCGGGCTATGTTGAAGGGGAAACCCATGGAATTATTGCCGCTGCCACCGACCAAAGCAGCAACGTTCAATGGGGTTGTTATGGCACCACCATAGGCGGTACTTCTATTGCTTTGGGTACCGGTGCCACTAATACGGCATTAATTATGGCACGTTGCAGTACGGCAGGCATTGCCGCCCGCCTTTGTGATGAGCTTGAGCTAAATGGCTACGATGACTGGTATTTACCAAGCAAAGACGAATTAAACAAACTCTATCTGAGCAAAGATCTCATTGGTGGTTTTGCTTCCTTCTATTTTTGGAGTTCTTCGGAGTTCGGTAGCACTTACGTCTGGGGACAGAGTTTCGTCAGTGGCACCCAGACCTTCACCAACAAGGACGGCAACTGCCACGTAAGGGCAGTCAGGTCATTTTAACTGTTAAAATCATTTGTAAAATAATTTCATTACCACAAGCTTTATAAACGAAAAATTCAGACCTTTACGGGATTATATTAAATGTTGTAACTTTAGTATTAAGAAATGGCAAAAATAACTGAACCCAATAATCTGGCTAACAAAGATTTTAATAAATTGTCGCAGAAACATCTGTTCGAATTATATGAACAGATGTTTGGCGAGGTTGGCACAGTAAATGTTTTGCAAAAAACTTCTGAAGTAGTTAGTCAGGTTTTAAATGCTGAAAGGGCCACAATATTTATTGCAATTAAGGAGACCCAGGAATTGAAATCGGTTGCATTTATCGGTAATGTTTCGCAATCTATAATTATTCCTATCAATAATGAATCATTGGCAGGATATTGCGCCAAGGCAAAGCGCTCTTTTGTGGTACCTGATGCATATGGAGACCTTAAATATATAGATCCCGGGATTAAATTCGACAAATCGTGGGATGAGATTAATAATTTTCGCACCCGTGATGTTATTTGCATACCTGCTATATTTAAAGGAGAAGTTATGGGCATTGTTCAGGCCATTAACAGTAAAGGCAATCCTTTTCACGAATCTGACATCACCCCGTTAGAAAATATTTCCCAATTTATCGCTTATGCCCTGTATCACGCACGGTTGTACGATGAACTGGCTACTTTAAAAGGCCTGGAAAAGGAAAAGGCAGAATTCATGCGGGTTTTGGTACATGAGCTGAGGTCACCGGTAGCTACTTCAAAAATGTTGATATCTACCATACTTTTTACCATGAAAGAGGATCCTCAAATCACACCCGCCCTAAACAAGATAGGAAACCGGATGGACCAGCTGTTGGTGCTCGTTGAGGACATCCTTCATATGTCAAGGATTAAGTCGGGAAATCCTTTAGGCGATATAAATATATTTGATCTTGTTGTAGAAACAAAAAGCACATTTGAGAAATACATTGAAGAAGCCGGGGCAAAAGGATTAATTTTGAAAATAGAATTGCCGGATAATCCTGTGCAGGTCCGCATTGATATACACGGATACCGGCTGATATTGTCCAATCTTATATCCAACGGGGTAAAGTACACTTCAACCGGATCGGTCGTGGTTTCTTTAGGGCAAAATAATAATTGGGCCATTTTAAAAATAAAGGATACCGGAATGGGCATTCCCAAAAATGACATACCAAATTTGTTCACAGAATTCTTCCGGGCCACAAATGCGCGTAAAAGTAAAATAATGGGAACAGGTGTTGGATTGGCAGGGGTTAAAGAACTGGTAACCCGTTTTGGTGGAATACTGGAATTAAATACCGAAGAAAACAAAGGGTCAGAATTTATAGTACGCCTGCCACTATTTAGTAAATAGCGTGATTTGAAATAGATTAAATTTATGCATACGGTTTTTCTTTGGAATTTACCCTAATTATATGGAAATTTGCGGCAAATTCAGATTTCTGTTCTGAATCCAGTCAAATAACAATAAAAAATTAACCTTTTAAAAGTACAAAAATGAACGTAAAAAAAATCTTGGTCGTAGATGATGATGTTGATATTCTCAATGCAATGAGTACCATACTCAAAAGCGAGGGATATTATGTGATTACTGCAAATAATAAGAAAGAAGCCTTGAAATTGGCACAAGATGTAATACCGCATTTGGCTATACTTGATGTAATGATGACCACCCATTATGAAGGTTTTGAACTAGCTGAGGATTTGATAAATGATCCTGTTTGTAAAAACATACCAATACTGATGCATACTTCCATTGAAGTTCTCTCAACAAGTGAAGCAAGCGTAATGGACATGGCAAGGGAATTCAGGCAAGATCCGAAATACAGGGAATTACAGGTTATTTTATTGAAAAACATCCATTCGGGTAAAGCAGGAATTGATTATAGAACTGAGGATGGAAAAGCAGTTTGGGTGCCTGTTAGTGGTTTCCTGAAAAAGCCCATGGACCCGAAGAAGCTGATAGAGGAAGTTAAATCATTGATTAGTAAATAAAAATGAACCTCAATATAGTCGTGTTCTGCGACTACATTTTTGCATTTGTTATTAATTTTTTGGAATAGAAAATTTCAGGCAAGATTGAAGGGGCATTCACCGGGTAATTCTGGTAATCAATAATCATTTTTATACTTTTGCACGAAATTTCCGGGAGCGATAATGACCAATAATAAAATCTTATCAGGATTTTCGAGACTTACAAAAGATGAAAAAATCGAGATGGTTGCCGGCAGGTTCGGAAATACCGGTGAAATCATCCGTGAGCTAAAAAGTTATCTGCACTACGATCCCGAAAAACAACGGCTGTTTGATGAGTTTAGCGAAAACACCATATCAAATTTTTATTTCCCTTTTGCCATAGCACCCAACTTCCTCATCAACGATAAGATGTACATGGTCCCTATGGTTATCGAGGAAAGCTCGGTTGTGGCCGCAGCTTCCAACGGTGCAAAATACTGGGCAACAAAAGGTGGGTTTAAGGCCAGGGTTATCTCAACTACAAAAGTAGGGCAGGTGCACTTTATCTGGCAGGGCGAGGTGGAAAAACTACAGGCATTGTTTCCTATGCTTAAAGATGACTTGATTTCCAAAACCAAACACATTACCGCAAATATGGAGACGAGGGGCGGGGGTATTTTGGATATTGAATTGGTTGACATGACCGACGAAATGGAAAACTATTTCCAGCTTAAAGCCAGTTTTGACACCCGTAATGCCATGGGCGCCAACTTCATCAATTCGTGCTTAGAGGAATTTGCCGTGATACTGAAAGACCATTTTGCTAAAATCGAATATTACACCGGACAGGAAAAAACTTGTTGTGTAATTATGTCCATCATGTCAAATTATACCCCCGAATGTCTTGTTAAAACTGAAGTTGAGTGTTCGGTAGATTGCCTGAAACATGCAGAAGATGTAACTGATCCGGATAGTTTTGTCAGGAAATTTGAGAAGGCTGTCAGGATTGCGCAAATAGACCCATACCGGGCAACCACACACAACAAAGGGATTTTTAATGGTATTGATGCAGTGGCACTTGCTACCGGTAACGATTTTAGGGCAATAGAAGCTTGTGGCCATGCCTATGCTGCACGCGATGGCCGATACCGAGGATTGACAGATGTGGATATTTCTAACGACAAATTCAAATATAGCCTTACCATTCCGTTGTCGCTGGGTACTGTAGGAGGACTGACTTCGCTTCACCCACTGGCGAAATTCTCGATGCAGTTGCTTGGCAATCCATCGGCTGTAGAATTGATGATGATTGCGGCATCGGTAGGGTTGGCAAATAATTTTGGGGCAATCAAATCGCTGGTAACACGAGGGATTCAGGTAGGGCACATGAAGATGCATTTGCTCAACATCCTTAATTCGATAAAAGTAAATGAAAAGGAAAAAGACTTCGCTGTGGCACATTTTGCCAACCAAAAGGTTTCTTATCATTCGGTTAATAAATTTGTTACTGATTTAAGAAAAGAACATATCGAAAAAGTTGGGTAGGGTTTATGGGTTTCGGGTTTCATGGGTTTCGGGTTTCCCTCCTTCGCTTCGCTTCGGCGGGCAGGCAGGTTTCAGGTTGTCGATTTGAAGACTGTTGACTTCCGAAAGAAGATTGTTGACTGGTTTCGGGTTTCAAGTTTCAGGTTGATTATCAAGACTGCCGACTGTTGACTGTTGACTACTGATTGGTTCAGGTCTGTCTTCAAATCATCAAATTACCTCATTTTCAAATTTCCAAACGGATTTCGTCCGTCCGTCTGGATTGTCTTATTTTCAAATTAATTTAGTGGTTGCACAAAAATATTACTCAAACGGCAAATTTTTAATCACCGGCGAATACCTTGTCCTGAAAGGTGCCAAAGCACTGGCTGTCCCGCTGAAATTTGGCCAGGAGCTTGAGGTACGGCCCAAAACCAACCCTGATTTTCAGTTGCGCTGGAAGGCCTTCGCGGACCCATACGGGCTAACTTCGTGTCGTAAGTTTTGGTTCGAGGCAATCCTCGACATCGAAAGCCTTGAAATTTTGGAATCCAGTGATTTGCAAAAAGCTAAAACATTGTCTTCTCTTTTGAAGCAGGCCAAAGACCTCAATCCAAAAACTTTACGAAATATTGATGGTTTTGATGTTTACACCAATGCCGGTTTCGATATAAATTGGGGTCTGGGCAGTAGTTCAACGTTAATTTCAAATGTGGCAAAATGGTTCGGGATCGATCCATTCCAATTACACTTCAACACTTCTGCAGGATCCGGTTATGATATTGCCTGCGCAAATGCCGACGGGCCTGTTTTTTATACACTCCAGGGCAAACGCCCTTTGGTAGAGACAGCACGTTTTAACCCGGATTTCAGCCAACAGCTTTATTTTGTTTATCTCGGGAACAAACAGCAAACAAATCAAAGCATCAGGGATTTTTCGGGTAGGTTAAACAATAAAGGAAGAGAAATCGAGCGGATATCCGAAATAAGTGATGAACTTACATCGACACACGACCTGGAGGAATTTGAGTTTTTTATTGAAGAGCACGAGCAAATCATGTCGGCGGTTTTAGGGGTGCCAACTGTTAAACAAACTACTTTCGCCGGTTTTCCCGGATCGGTGAAATCACTTGGGGCGTGGGGCGGTGATTTTGTGATGCTTACCTGGCAGGATGGTAAAAAAGAATTGATCGGTTACCTGGCCAAAAAAGGCATGAAAACGGTATTTGGATTTGATGAGATAGTTTTAAGCAATATTAAAAAGTAAAACTGTAACAGATAAAAACGAACGCCATAAAAATATTTGACTATAAAAGTGACAGGTTACATGGTTTAGACCATTTGAGGGCAATTGCAATTATACTTGTGATGGTTTTTCATTATGGCCGAGGCATCCCTTCATGGCTGATACCTGTTCAACAAATTGGATGGACCGGGGTCGATTTATTCTTTGTTCTTAGTGGTTATCTCATCGGGCATCAACTTTTGAAAGAAATTAACAATACGGGAACCATCTCGTTTAAACGGTTTTATATAAAGCGGTTTTTCAGGATAATCCCGGCATATATTGCCGTCCTGGTTTTATATTGTTCGCTGCCAAATCT
>NIVA01000106.1 GCA_002254335.1 Bacteroidetes bacterium 4572_114
AGCTTTGGGACATTCAATTATGGTATAGAAGTCCCTAACCCGTATCTTAGGCCTGAAAAATCGTTGAATTATGAACTGGGCCTCAAAGCAAAATTTGAGCGTTTGTCAGGGTCGTTCTTTTTGTACCGCAACCAATTGGACGATCTGATAGACCGGGTTGAAGCCCAATATAACGGGTTAGATTCCATTGATGGGGAAAAGGTGTATAAAAAGGAGAATTTTGCCAGGGCCTATATCCAGGGGCTTGAGGCTGAAGTCCACTATAAATTTGTTTCCAGGTTATCTGCCTACGGAAACATTACCTACACCTATGGGCAGAATGAAACCGGGGATGAACCGATGCGCCGCATCCCGCCCCTCAATGGAAAGATCGGGCTGTATTATAAATGCAAGAGTGGCTTCTGGGGCCGTATTGAGTTTTTGTCTGCCGGGGAACAAGACAGGCTTTCGAGTGGCGACCAAAGTGATTCACGTATTCACGACGGAGGCACGCCAGGGTGGCATGTGTTGAATTTACGTGCCGGCTACAACTGGAAATGGATTGAAATAACTGCCGGGCTAAACAATATTTTTGATGAAGCCTACCGCATGCACGGTTCCGGTGTTGATGGCTACGGCAGAAGTTTCCGGCTGGCGGTTAGGGTGGGGTTTTAGGTTTCTGGTTTGTGGGGCTGGGAAGAGACGCACGGCCGTGCGTCTGTTTCAGGTTTGTCCAAATTTGACGTTTCCAAGTCCTTACGGACGTTGGAAAGTCAGGGAAGCAGCAAAACTTTCCATCGTCCGCAGGACACTGGTAATATTTCCTTAGCGACTTTAAGTCGCTTAGGAAATTGCTAACCAATGTTTCCATCCCAAAAGTTTTCGGGACTGTGGACGTTGTGAAATCAGAAGTAGCAAAACTTTCCATTCCCGCACGTGCGGGATAGGACATGGAAACGTTAATCCGGGAATATGAGTTTTGCCCCATAAACCGATTCATTCCCGCGCCCATCGGTAACTATCAGCTTAAATTGATTGTCCCCCTTTTTAGTCCTTTCATCAATTCGGTAAGTAAGTAAATAATTTTTCGGGTCCCACTCCATCAGAATCCACTTCCCATTCATGGTTGCCCTGTAATCTTTAATGCCGGCAAGGCCGTCTTCAATTTTGAACCTTATATTGTTTTGTCCCTCAAGGTTTTTTCCTGGGAAAATATTCACCGGTTCGATTTGTGGGGGGATAGTGTCGATAGCAATTACATAACTGCCAAAAGAGGATATCCATGCTGTTAAAAATCCATCCTCCCATTTGCCGCCTACCGCAAGAAGCTTGTTGTTTTTCCCGGCCAACCGGGCAATCAAATATTTATCCTGATATTTTTCTTCTATATTTTTAGGCACGATCATCAACTTACATGGTTTATGCAACGGCTTGCTATTATTGTGGATGCTATAAATTTTAGAATATTCAAATTCATCTGATCCCTGTTCAGAAAATTGGAACTGCAATGTGTCGTATAAAGCCCCTTTTGGAACTGTAAATTTCAAACTATCCGTTTCAAAAATATTTTCCCGGTCGTGCCCGAAAATAATATCGTGGTTTTTGTGGTTGCCATTTGCAAAAACCTCCTGAAATGTTGGAGGTGAACTTTTAAGTTGAAACTTCAGGGTTGATCCATTCCCGGATGCATCTTTAACAATATAGGTGATCGTATGTGTTTTATCGTCAATCAATTCAAAAATACCATTGTTGGTTGTGTTTGCATACACCGAAAGATTGTTGCCCGGTTCGATATATGTTTTTTGAATGCGTTTTTTATGTTGCGAATAATAGCTGTAATCAATCAGGCTGTTAACATATTTACTTTCCGAGAAGGGGAATTTTTCCATTTGGTGTGAATAAACAAGGGCTGAATCTATAAAAACCTGTATCGAATAGACACCATTTTTATTTTTTGCATCATTCAGTTGATCATAGGTTTCGATACCAAAATATACTTTGCCTGAAACCATCAAAGTATCGGAATTTTTCAATCTGTAGTCCGGTCCCCATCCGGCCAACGCCAACTCAATTGGTTGATTTTCACCTTCTATCAGGCTGAAATTCCCATAAGGATAAACTATTAAGCGTTTGATTTTAGGCCTGATAAAGTCGTCAACAGGAAGCCCAAACAGCAAAGGGTTTACCGGGATTTGCCCCTTGGTTTCCCTGATTTCGAAATGCAGGTGAGGCCCCATGGAACTACCTGTGTTTCCTGAATGGGCAATTACTTCACCTTGCCTTACCGGGAACATTTCCTTGTCGGGAAATAAATTTACCTCAAAGGATTCTTGTTTATACTGTTCATCTTTTACATAAATATTAATGGTATCAATGAAATTCAGGCAGTGTGCATACACCGAAGTGTAGCCGTTGGGGTGTTCGATATAAATGGCTTTTCCGAACCCGCCGGGCGAAACCTTAATCCGTGAAACAAAACCATCGGCCACAGCATACAAAGGCTTTCCCTGTGCCCCCCAGGTCTTTATGTCCATGCCCGAGTGGAAATGGTTGTCCCTCAACTCCCCGAAGGTCCCCGAAAGGGCCATGTTAAAATCAACCGGTGGGATGAAATCAGTTTTCGGGTAATTATTTTGTGCGCCTACAGAAAGGGTAAATAGGGCGGTTAACAGAAAAATTGATTTTAGGGAAATTTTCATGATTGCTGACTCTTCTAAGGATTTAGTGGAAAATGAATACTTTATTAGGTTTGATGTCGGATGACGGGTAACCGATGCCCGGTGTCCGGTGTCCGATGACGGATGACCGGTGACTGATGACCGATCCCGACACCCGGCACCCAACACCCGGCACCTGACCTCACTTTCCTAATCAATTTTCCTTTTATTATAAATCATGAGTTTAGTTTAAAAAGTAAAAATTTTGGGTGGATAGCTGTCAGACAGTTTAGGCTAAAAATCAGACATATAATACTTTAGCTTCAGTGTGTAATTTAGAAAATAACTGTCTGACAGCTTTTTAGACCGGACTCAATCATCATATTCATCAAATAATAAGCTTTTCAAATTTAAATTTCATTTGTCTAATATTTTAATTGTTCATTATCATAAAACATATAATCAAACTATGACACCCGTCACCCGTCACCTTAAGAAATAACATCTAACAAACTCTCCATTTTCGAAATAATTACATCCGCTTCGATAAACCGGCCTGTAATTTTATTTTCATTAAAAAGAACAGTTTGCATCCCTATTTGTTTGGCGCCCGTAATATCTTTGTCGTAAAAATTTCCAATCATAACACACTCCCCGGGGGTTAAATTCAGCTTCTCTACAATTGATCTGAAAAACCCGGGGTCTGGTTTTTTGTAACCTAATTCCTTTGAAGAGAAAAAATGATGGAAATATTTATCGGCCCCCACCCGCTGAAGTGCAGCAATCATCTCTTCGGTACCTGAATGATCGGCACTGGTGGCTATGATGCAAGTATATTTTTTAGATAGGGTTTGGAGCACAAGTCCTGCACCCGGTATCCAATCCGCCTTTGGCCAATCCGCCATCGGGCCTGGCAGTTTGTAGTCGCGCATAATGGTATCGCCCCAGTCGAAGATTAGGGCAGTTATTGGTTTATTTAATGACATGATTTTTTTTGTGTTTCAGGTTTCAAGTTGCGTATCGGCTTTTTACCTCTCGGCACAAATGCCGATAGCTATCGGCACAAACTACCAAAATTTCACCCACAACGACTTTGCCTCACATCCTTATTGGACAGAAATGATGCAGGACCCGACTGTAAATTTCTATGAGACACGCGAAGCTTTCGAAATCTATTTTGAAAACAGGGAAACCGGCAAAGGCACGGGCCACAAACAATTCCTCAGATGGGCGGCTTTTATGGAGCCCCGTGTTTATCCATCCGGCGAAAGGTTTGCACACGATCAACTCTGGAATGAGATGATGGCATTTAACAAAAACAATGCTTCACCTCCCGGAAATATAAGGAACAGTTGGGAAGAGCTTGGGCCAAAAACATCATTAAATGTAACGGGGCACTGGAACCCGGGGATTGGCAGGATAAACGTAATTGCCCTTGCCCCTGGCGATCCACAAACCATCTATATCGGTGCCCCTTCCGGTGGGTTATGGAAAACCACAGATGAAGGCGAGAACTGGGAATGCCTGACCGATGAATTGCCGGTGATCGGCGTTTCGGCCATTGCCATCGACTATTCCAATCCCGATATTATTTACATCGGTACCGGCGACAAAGATGCCAGCGACACATATAGTATTGGTATCTTAAAATCGTATGATGGCGGACAAACCTGGGAAATTACCGGCTTAGACTGGACTATTTATCAAAACAGGACCATTGCAAAATTGTTGATCCATCCCGAAGACCCTGATATTCTTTTCGCGGCCACAACTTACGGGCTGATGAAAACTGTGGATGGGGGCGATAACTGGTACCGCACCCAAACAGGTGACATCGACGACATTGAATTTAAGCCCGGAAACCCAGATGTGATTTATGCCAACACCCAGAAATTATATATCTCCACCGATGGAGGGGAAAACTTCACCCAATCACCGGCAGCATTGCCGACTAACTACCGCGTACAGATTGCCGTTACCGAAGCCAACCCTGAATATCTTTATTTTTTAAGTTCCCGTGATGGGGTTTACCGCTCGGAGGACAGCGGACAGACATTCACCAAAAAATCTTTAAGCCCCACACCCGGCAACCAGGACTGGTACGACCTTTCATTTGCGGCCTCACAAACAGACCCCGAAGAGATCCATTGCGGCGAATTCAATACACACCGGTCGCTCAATGGCGGGCAAAGTTGGACAATGACGACCGACTGGACCTGGGGCAACAGTATTGGCTACACCCACTGCGACATCCACGAAATGGTGTTTTTTGGCGGCACCCTGTATGTTGGGAGTGACGGTCTGATCTCGAAATCTATTAATAACGGCAACGATTGGATCAACCTAACCGAGGGCATCGGCATTAGGCAGTTTTACCGGATTGGCGGGTCGCAGTCTGATCCCTATAAAATATTGGGAGGATCGCAGGACAATGGCACCAGTGTGCTCAGTACCACTTTCTGGCACGAATGGCTGGGCGCCGATGGCATGGAGTGTGCCGTAGATTGGAGCGACCCCAACATCGTTTATGGCACTTCACAAAACGGGAATTTCTATAAATCCAACAATGGTGGGAATTTTGGAAATGTAAATATTTCACAACCTGGTGGCGGTGCATGGATCACACCATTTGTACAACATCCCACTGAATCGAACACCTTGTTTGTGGGTGGGGGCCAGGTAAAAAAAACCACCAACGGTATGCAAAGCTGGACCACCATTTCAAGTTTCAGTGGCGGCAATATCAACGGGTTGGCGATAGGGGAATCCAATCCTGATTATATTTATGCTTCCAAGTCCGGCACAATTTACCGTACAAAAAATGGTGGGCCGCAGTGGGATAATATTTCCAATGGCCTGCCCAACCTTTACATCTCTTACATCGCCGTACACCCTTCCGATCCGGAAATGGTGGCTGTTAGCCTGTCTGGATTTGATGACGGGTCAAAGGTTTATATTTCGTATGATGCAGGCGATAATTGGGAAAATATTTCGGACAATCTGCCAAACATCCCGGCAAACTGCGTTACTTTTTACAATAGCCCCGACAACGGGCTATATGTTGGGATGGATATAGGTGTATATTTTAGGGATAAATATATGGAAGAATGGACTCCCTATTACGAAGGGCTACCAAATGTAATAGTTAATGAGTTGGAGGTTAACTACACCACTAATAAGATAAGGGCCGGGACTTATGGCCGTGGCCTTTGGGAATGCGATGTTTTGCTTACCGCCCCAACAGCGAATTTTGAAGTTATTGAAGAAACCATTCCCACCAATTGCGCACTGGCGTTTATCAATACATCCTCAGGTTTTGATAATGAATTTCTGTGGTCTTTCGAAGGTGGGGAACCATCGATAAGTACAGATGAAAATCCTGAAATCCTTTACGAAACTGCCGGGACATTTGATGTTGAACTGATTGTGACAAATAATTTTGGTTCAGATACACTGAAGTATGAAGATATGATAACGGTAGAAGATGGCTTGCTGCCAGAACCAAACTTCGTTGCCGGCGATTCGGTAATTTGCATGTCGCAAACTGTAACTTTTGAAGACCTGACAAAATATTGTGCAACCAGTTGGAACTGGAGTTTTGCACCAAATACCATTGAGTTTGTGAACGGTACCAGTGCCACATCTATAAATCCTGAAGTTGAATTTCTGGAAGATGGGGCCTATTCGGTAACACTTGTTGTGGAAAATCCGGCAGGTTCAAATTCGATTATAAAGGAAAATTACATTTTGGCAGGTGGTTTTGCCCTTCCATTTTCTGAAGATTTTGAGACTGGGACAATCACCAACAATAGTTGGAAAATCATTAACCAGGACGATGATAAAACTTGGGAAATTGCTACACCGTCGTTTGCACCAGGTGGGCAATATGTAGCCATGATGAACTTCTTTGATTATTATGGGCTTAATGAACGCGACCGGTTGGTAAGCCCTCCCATCAACCTTACGGGGCGTGGCGAAGCCGAGCTGAATTTTATGTATGCTTATGCACAACGGTTCTCGCAAACCGATTCACTTATAGTTTATGCTTCCGCCGATTGTGGTGAGAGCTGGCAAAGGATTTACGCCAACGGTCCTGATGGCACCGGGGTTTTTGCAACCTCCCCGGGAGCCTCCGTTTTCTTCGATCCTGTCTCAGCAGAAGACTGGTGTGGACAAGGTTATGGCGCTACATGTGTATCACTTGACCTTTCGGCTTATGCACAACAACCTGATGTGATGATCATGTTTGAAGGTTTCAACCGCTTTGGCAACAATCTCTATTTGGATGACATCGAAATCCCTTTGCCAGTTGGCGTTGAGGATATTTGGTCCGCAAATAACCAATTATCGATTTTCCCAAATCCTGCAATATCCAACATTAGTATTAAGCTGGATTCGGATGAAGTAGCATTGCTGAAAATATTAGATACACAGGGAAAATCAGTACACGGGCAAACCTTGCAACGTCAAAGTAACATTGACCTGAGTAAGCTGGGCCGTGGATTGTATATCGTGAAAGTAAATGCTATTGTTTAACGACATAGCAACATCGGACATCGATCACCCCGCCTTCGCTGCGCTTCGGACGGGCAGGCGGACATCAAACCCTTGCAGACAATTAGTATATATTTGTTAATGTTTTCCACTAAATTAGTAGTAGTACCTAATAAATCAATACCAATTACCATCGGTTACTGCAACACAACCTTCTCGGTAAAAACTTTATCATTGGTTTTAATCGTAAGAAGATAGATACCTTTGGGGTAGGTGGATAAATCTATTGAAACCGGTTGTTGGTTTTTATCGAAGTTTAATGCCGATGTTTTGCCGAAAATGTTTGTAATATTTATTTCAACCTGGCCAATTGGCGGATTTTGAAATTTGATGTTGAAGATGCCGGTTGTTGGGTTGGGGTAAAATTTTAAACCATTGCCCCCATTGATTTCATTAGCATTCAGAATAATTTCATCATCTATTCCGTCCTCATCTTCAATATTATCATTCATGGAATAAACACTTTGTGTTTTAAGTGGTGGTGGAAGGTAAGTGCAAGCCATGCCGGTTGCCGTAAAATTACACCCACTTGCGGCAGTGAAACCGTCCAATAGCAAAATATCTCCACCAACATAAGCAATGTCCACGCCTTCCTGAAAATAGACTTCTCCGGGAGGATTACCGCCAAGTGTGATATAACCCGCCGAATTTTCGGGATAGCTGCCAGGTGACGGATGATAATCCTCTTCTGTTATTATCCTGTCGCAGGGGTAAATGTAATTGGTAAAAATGGTGACTGCCCCGGGGAAGTTTTCGGGTGGCATTGGACTACAGTCGAACCCGTGCAATCTACACCCTGGCCGGCCAATAATAACACTGCTATTACTACAGGAAACAGACTTACCGTAAAGTGTGTTGTCATAACCAATATTAGGATCATATTCCGGCATAACCTTTTCAATTAAATTCCAATAACCTGTAGCACTTTTCCTGTAAATATATGCAGCCCCTGAATGTTCAGCATATATATGTTCTCCCGGGGCGCCAACTACTGCATAGATTCCGTTTATGCTTACTGAGAAACCAAAATGCCCATGATTTGTTTCATAGTGTGGCAGGTCAAACCATTGATCATTTGACAGGTTGTAAATAAATGCTTCACCACATAAACTACCGGAGCCGGGTTGAGAGCAATAGGCTGCCGGGTGTCCGATTAATAAAATGTTGTTGCTTATGGAAACCCTTATCAGGTTTATTATGGATCTTTCTCCTTCTAATATAATTGTTTTTTGCTCCCAGTAATCATCCGATATACGGTCAAAAACAAAAGCCCGGTTGTATTCGGAACCAACAGCAACTTGTGAGCCTGAGATAGAGACAGTTTTCCCAAAACCATCGTCAACAAAACCATTTTCATCAAAAATCTTACATTTTTCTACCCATGAATTATTCTCCAGTTTATAAATGTAAGCTTTACCTTGGTGATCTTTTGAGCCATCGTAGTTTAAACTATCTGAATTTGGGAAAACGACCCCTCCCGAAGTACCTATAACAAGGTAATCACAATCAATACTAAGCGAATACCCGCAACCATCATTATAAGTTGCATCCCCGGGAATTAGTTTATCGGGCAGTAAATTCCACGAAGAACCATTGTATTGATAAACATAAACTGCCCCAGCCCTTTCATGTGCAGGATCATTTGTTTGATTACTGGCCCCAACAACAATATGATTGCCAGATATACCTACCGACGAGGCATAATTGTCTCCCCATTGAACATCAGAAGGCACAAGAGGCCCATGCTTTTTAACCCATGTTTGATACTCCGGGTGAAATTCATAAATATAAATTGCCCCGGTACGTTCATAAGCACAGGCCGCAACAACAGCAAAATTACCATCAATTGCAACTGAGGACCCAAATTTGGCCCAATAGCCTATATCATCCGGTAAAATCTCCCCCGGGGCAGCAACCAGTGCCGGAGGGGTTACATCTACCTGCTTTGAGCAAACACCGAGGAAGTTGTCGTAGAAATCGTAAACCTCAAGATAAACCGAATAGGAACCTGTTTCGTTAAGTGTAAGATAAGGATTTTGGGCAAAGGATTCATAGATTATATAGCCCGAGGGATCGTAAACAATCCACTTGCAATTGTATGAAGAATAGAAACCGGTCACATCTTCGGTAAAACTAATCAGGTTGCCCTGCGTTGCCGGATCGGGGTCCCAGCTAAAATCGACCGTATATCCCGAGTTGGGATTTTCGTAAACACAAAAGTGTTTCGAATAAATATCGAAATCCCCGGCGATATTTGTTACTTTTAGGGAAATATCAATATTTTGGGCTTCTTCAAAAGTTATAGGACCAGGATTTTGTTCATTAATTTCAAAAGACAAATCCCCATCCATGTCCCATTCATAAGTGTCAATATCACCTGATGAAGTATTTGTAAATGTTACGGTGCAGGGTGTAAACAAGCTTGTTTGGCTGTAAGTAAAATTGGCCCAAGGGTCGAGTGAAGTATTTTGCGGGTAAACTGTTATGAGGGCCTCTTTCATTTCTACGGCGCAGTTGGTTTCGGTATTACAAGCCTGGAGCGAAACGGTGTACTGCTCTGGTAAACCGCTGTAGTTTTCAAAAGTATAGGTTGGGTTTTGCTCAAAGCTTTCGCCCCAGAAATCACCAAAATCCCATAGCCATTCATTGGGGTTACCGGTTGAGGCATCGGTAAACTCCACCTCAAAAGGCGAGTTGCCGAAAAGTTCGCCGTTATCGCTTGCTACACCACTGGCATCAAAATCTACCAGCAGGTAAGTTTCCGGGTCGATGATTTCGATGTCTTTCGATAGGTCATCAATAATAACATAATCCTCAATAATGGTAAGTTTGATAGTATAAATACCAGGGGTGTTATATTCAGAATAAGTAACATCAAGTGGAAACCTCCCAACGAAGCCGGAAGGATCGGTAGCTGCATCACCAAACGACCAATGCCATTCGTAGTTTTCCCCTTCGTAGCCTGAAGAAGTGTTAGAAATATTTACCACCGTTTCTACGCCGGCAACAATTATTTCGGGGTCAAAAGTGAAAGCAAGGTCAAATGATGCAATTTCAAAAGTGTGGTTTTCATCGGGACCGGGGCATGGATCGGGCCACCAAACAGGATTTTTATCATTTCCCGTTTGTCTGATTGGTATCTCCTGGGGATCGGTTTGCAATTGGTTTTCAGCAGTCATATCGTGCCCGGTAATTGATAATGTTTGCGGTCCCAAAACAGGGTTTCCCATTACCTGGAAATTCCACAAGTAGGGATTTTCTTCATCCTGTGTCCCCGGCACATTATCAATGCCCAGAGATGAAATTGACAAAAAACAATCATAAAGAATTTCGCTCGATTCGATTTCGATATCAAAAGGAAGGCCTAAAAGGGCAGGGACATTTGTCTCCTCGATTGGGCTTAAAATCCCCACATTGGGGTCCCAGCCCCACTCAAACTCATAAAATGTAACCGTCTCATTGATATCTGGCCAATCCTGGGAGATTTTCACCTTTTCGATGTAAGGACGGAAGTTGTCGATAATGATTTCTACCGGATCCTGATTGTCATCAATTGAAGTATATTCATCTCCCCTTACCGTAGTTGTTTTGGCGAACAGGTGGTATTTGCCGTCTTTGTATTTGGCTGAACCATTAATGCTAGCAAACTCAAAAACTCCTCCCAATGTGTCGCTATCGATAACCCTTGTATAAAAGTCAGAAAAATAATAGTCATCGTATGCCCGATTGTCTCCAGTTTTGTAAGCATAAGGGTCTATTCCGGTACTGGAAAAATTGCCATATGTGTCTCCAGTAAGGTTTATTGCTGTGTTGTATGGCGGGTTTGCCTGCTGACCATATTGCGCCATAACGGGGTAGATTTCGTTATCCAACCGTGCACCGAGCGCAAAATGGGACTCAATATATTCTCCCATTATCAATTGAAAGTTTGAGGAAGGGCTGCCCCATTGACTATGGTTTTCATTGGGGTGATAGCTTTCTTTAATGTAAATATCCACATCATCGGTATCCATTACAGCATTCGTAAAACGGTCGATTTGCCTAGTTGCGTTTTTCATGGTATCCCTTACCCGTATAGAAATTGCACTTGCACCGCTTGAGGTTATTATGTTTTGATTATCTAAAACAGCCCCGTCCACCATTATATCAACATAATAATCGGTGTTTAAATGCGAAATAAACTGCAAGGGGTCGTGGTCGTTATGGATGTTGTCGTATAAACCCTGGCCCTGGTTGCCTAGTGCTATGTCGATATTCTTAAAAAGATAAACATGTACATGCATGTAACCGTAATTACCTGTACCTTTTGACCTTCCGATATTTCCAAGCACATCTCCCTGATTAATACCGGTTGTTACATCCCATATGCTATCGGTTCCATTAAAGTTATAGGTAGCTGTTCCCGTTACCTGACCAATTGCACGTTCCTCAGTACTTGATAAGTCGATTATTGCATATTGATTCAGAACATTATCCATTTTTATCAAAACCAAATCACCTTTCTTAATGGATGGGTTTGGTTGCGCGTGTTCAAACAAGTGCCCGTACCCAAAATGGTGCAGACTATCAGGCTGGGTGCCCTCCGTAATAATGTATTTATAACCTGCAAGTCCGTTGATTTTTTTTATTGTCCCTGTATTTAAGGATGTGAAATGATCCCATTGGTTAATTGGGGTTTCTTTAATGGCAAAATCAACACCCCTGTGCCAGCGTGTACCATATCCGGGAAGTAAATACCTTTTCCCATAGTCGGAAGATATATGCTTGGTTTCAAATTCAGTGGAGTTACCATAACTATTGTTTGCTGTAGTATGCTCCTGATAGTAGAAATTATAAATATCGTTTTGTACTTGCGCAATTGAAAGGTTTACAATAAAAACATGGACGGATATAATTGTTAAGCATATCAATATTTTTTTCATTTCAAATCCCCCATTTTAAAATCTGTTTCAAAAGAAAGGAATTTGACTTCACTTGAATTTCGACTGCCAACATACATAAATATACCCGTATCGGAGGTTGATTTCCATAACCCCAGTTCTGAATTAGAAAAAACCCGTGAGTATTTTGTTTGCTTTGACAAATCAATAAAAACATAAAGATAGTCAACAGAAAAACCAGTTGCAACTATCAAGTCCTTAAAAGAATCTGTCCTCACTTCATTGTATTTGAACCCTAAATATTCCTCGTAAGTAACCTCATTTGTTTGTAGGTCGATAATTTTATACCCTACATCGCAAAAGGGTTCCAGCGATTCGTCCTGTATGCCCCCGTGTGCATATGAAAAATACCTTCCGTTTTCGGTAAGAGCCCAACCCCTGACGTCCGTATCAAAATCGTTGAGCTTATGAAGCATATTGCCCACGGCATCAAAAATAAATACAGCATCACTTCTTCCTGCCACCCAATCCGATGCGCCCACATAAAGATAATACTGTATAAGTAAATAATCTTTGAGGTCGAATGCCTGGTAATAACTGTAGGCATTAACACAATTTATACCTGAAGTATCTACTCCCTTTTTAATTACCACTCGTCCTTCAGGTAGCTCGATTTCATTTATGGGTGTGTTTTTAATTCTATATTCTTTATTTTTATGATAAGGATCTGTTACTTCAACTTCAGGATAATCAAGGTGGTTGAATGGATTGTTTTCTACAATATTAAATGATTTGAGTACAGCTTTAGTTGCAGTATCCACAAAATTTACTGCAATGTAATTGAATTCATGTATATCATCTTTTTCATCATAAACATATTGGAAAGGGCTATCTTCATCATTTACTTGTGTAAAGGCACTCAAATTAGCCAATAAAAAGATGGCTATTCCTACCAGGAAATTTAACTTTCTCATAACTACCTCCTTTTCAGTTTTTCAATTTCAAATTTCATCTCTGCATTATCCCCCCGCATCACCTCATTCTCCCTCTTCAGCTCAATTACATACAAAGTCAGCTCTTCTATTTTTTGGAGGAGTTTTATTTGCATTTTGCCAACATCTATGCCGTTGGTTACCATTTCATCGGCAGAGGGGATATCGGGGAGGTGCTTGTTGGTTTTTATGAAGGTTTCGACTTCTGAAATTGCAGGGAGGTCGTAATCGCTTTCAAACACGAA
>NIVA01000009.1 GCA_002254335.1 Bacteroidetes bacterium 4572_114
ATGACCAAATTGCAAGCATACCCAAAATATAAACCTGTTGATTACGATTATGTAAAAGAACTGCCCGTTGGTTGGCAACTACTGCCCAATATTGCCATTTTTCAGGAAAGAATTGAAAGAGGTTTTATTGATGAAGAATTATTGTCGGTTACTATTGGAAAAGGTGTAATCAGACAAGCCGATGTTGATATTAAAAAAGACAGTAGTAACGAAGATAAAAGCAAATACAAACTCATAAAGGTTGGCGATATTGCTTACAACAAAATGAGAATGTGGCAAGGTGCATTAGGTTACTCTCAACACAAAGGAATTTCCAGCCCTGCTTATGTAATACTCAATCCAAAAATGAAAATCAATCCAAAGTATTTTCATTATATGTTTCGTACTGGTTTTTACACCAATTATAGCAAGCGATTTTCTTATGGAATTGTAGATGACCAATTAAGTTTGAGATATACGCATTTCAAACGAATGTACAGCATAGTTCCCCCATTAGAAACCCAAAATGCCGTTGTTGATTATCTCGACCGAAAAACCAAAAAAATACAAGAGTTTATCAGCAAAAAAGAACGGCTGGTTGAGTTGTTGGAGGAGGAGATGGATGATATTATTAATTACACCATAACTAATGGATTAAACAGGGATTGCGAATTAGTTACTAGCAAATATGAATGGATAGGTAATCATCCTAAACACTGGTCAATAAAGCGGCTTCGATTTATAGGTTCATGTCAAAATGGTATTAGTGCCGCCGGAGATAAGTTTGGAAAAGGCTTGCCTTTTGTAAGTTATAGCGACGTATATAAGAACAGCTCTCTTCCTACCGATGTTGAAGGACTTATAAACTCAAATAAAAAAGAACGAGAAAACTATTCAGTAAAAAGAGGTGATGTTTTTTTTACTAGAACTTCCGAAACAATTGAAGAAATTGGTTTTGCATCGACTTGTTTAACGACAATTGAAAATGCTGTTTTTGCAGGCTTTCTAATCAGGGTTAGACCCAAAAAGGATATTTTGATTCCGGAATATTCAGAATACTATTTTAGATCCATCATCCATAGAGCGTATTTTGTAAAAGAGGTTGATTTAGTAACCAGAGTATCATTAGGCCAAGATTTGTTAAAATCTCTACCTGTATTAATACCTCCAAATGATGAACAAAAACAAAAGTTTAATTACGCAAGTAGTAACAGGTAAACTAAAAGTGCCCGAATTAATTATAAATGATGAATGATGAATTAAAAAATAACGACAAACTCACCGAGTTTCTGCTTTATAAATCGCCAACAGGTGATATAAAAGTTGATGTATTGTTGCGGAACGAAACAATATGGCTGCCACAAAAAAAAATAGCACAACTTTTTGATGTTAATATCCCGGCAATTTCAAAGCATCTAAAAAACATTTTTGAAAGTGGAGAGTTAAACGAAAAAGTGGTTGTTTCCATTTTGGAAATACCCACTCAACACGGTGCCATAAAAGAAAAAACTCAAAATGTAAAAACAAACTTTTATAATCTCGATGCAATTATTGCCGTTGGTTACAGGGTAAACTCACAGCGTGCCACACAGTTTAGGATTTGGGCGCAGTATTGATTACAGCTATGATTCTGAAATTACCAAAAAGTTTTTTGCAAGCGTTCAAAATAAATTACATTGGGCAATAACAAACCAAACTGCTGCCGAAATAATAATTTCGAGAGCCGACCATAAAAAAGATAAAATGGGTCTCACCAAGATTGGGTAGATAAATTAGATGCCTTTTTGCAATTTAACCAGGAGGATATTTTGCGAAATGCCGGAAAAGTAACCGCTGCTATTGCTAAATCTTTTGCCGAAACCGAATTTGAAAAATATCGCCCAATTCAGGATAAACAATATATTTCTGATTTTGATAGGGAACTTAAAAGACTAAAAGAATAAGCCTATGCAATTTACAGATACATCAGAAAAAGGTTTTCAGAAACATATTGTAAAAGGACTTACCACCAAAGGCGGTTATATTGAAAGTGTTTCCAATGATTTTGATAAAGAGTTTTGCATAAACACCAAACAATTGCTTTCGTTTATTGAGCAAACACAGCCCGAAAAACACGAAATGATTCAACGCAAAGGCGAACGTGCATTTTTGGTCCGCTTAGATGAAAAGCTTCGTAAGTTGGGGGTGATAGAAGTTTTACGCAAAGGTGTTAAACATTTCGACAAAACTATTGACCTGTTTTACCGTCAGCCGTCATCTGCCTATAATGCAAAAGATTTACAAAAATATCAATCCAATATTTTTTCGGTAACACAAGAACTGGTTTACAGCAGTGAAAATGCAAACCGTTTAGACTTGACCATTTTTCTTAATGGTATTCCCATTATTACAACAGAATTAAAGAATCCATTAAGTGGACAAACTGTTCATAATGGAATTCGCCAGTACCAAAACGACAGAGGCCCAAAAGAAAAAATATTTTCGTTTGCCCGTTGCATGGTGCATTTTGCAGCCGATACCGAATTGGTTTATATGACTACGGAATTAAAAGGCAAGAAGTCTTTCTTTATGCCTTTCAATAAAGGTTTGAACAATGGTAAATCGACTGGCGAGTTTGGGGCAGGTAATCCTGTAAATCCAAAGGGATTGAAAACCCATTATTTTTGGGAAGAAATATTAAGCAAAAATTCACTTTCAAATATCATTGATAAATTTGCTCAGGTAATTGAAGAAAAAAACGAAGATACAGGAAAGGCCAAAAAGAAAATGATTTTTCCGAGGTATCATCAAATTACAGCGGTAAGGCAAATTTTAGCCCACGCAAAAAAACAAGGGATTGGCAAAAAATATTTAATTCAACATTCGGCAGGTTCGGGCAAATCAATGTCCATTGCCTGGTTAACGCATCAATTACACGGACTGTTTGACACATCTGGCGAAAACCATCTTTTCAACTCTGTCATTGTAGTAACCGACCGAACAGTTCTCGACAAACAATTGCGTGATGAGATAAAACAATTTGCACCCAAACGAGGAATTGTTGAAGCCATTACAGGCGTTGGGGGAAGTAAGGCCAATCAATTAAAAGAAGCCTTTGCCAATCGTAAAAAAGTGATTATTTGTACTATTCAGACTTTCCCTTTTTTATTAGAGGAAATGGAAGAAATGCCTGCTTCTAATTTTGCCATTGTAATTGACGAGGCACACAGTAGCCAAAGTGGACAGACATCAGCAAAAATGAATGCTGCCCTTGCCGATAAAAAGAATGATAATGACGAGCACGAAGAAGAGCCAACATTAGAAGACAAAATCAATGAATTGATTGAAAGTAGAAAAATGATTACCAATGGTTCTTATTTCGCATTTACTGCCACACCTAAGAATAAAACATTAGAAACATTTGGGGTTAAATCAGGTGAAACTTATACTGACGAAAATGGAGAGGTAAAAACAAAGTTTTATGCTTTTCATAATTACTCGATGAAACAAGCCATTGAAGAAGAATTTATTTTGGATGTGCTAAAAAATTACACAACCTATAATTCATTTTACAAACTAATAAAAGCGGTTGAAGACAATCCTGAATTTGACACAAAAGAGGCCCAGAAAAAATTAAGGGCTTATGTAGAAGGCCACGAATTTGCCATTGCCGAAAAAGCAAAAATAATGATTGACCATTTTCATAAAGATGTTAAGTACTTAATAAAGGGCGAAGCAAAAGCAATGATTGTAACAAAAAGTATTGTTTCGGCAATTAAATACAAACACGCCTTTGATGAGTATTTGAAAAAGATAAAATCGCCATATAAAACAATAGTTGCATTTTCCGGAACAAAAAACCATAAAGGGGTAGATTATACCGAAACTGGGATGAATAACTTTAAAAGTTATAAAAATGATGTTCCAAAGAATTTTAAAAAGAGTGAATATAGGTTTTTGATTGTTGCAAATAAATATCAAACAGGATTTGACCAACCGCTTTTACATACAATGTATGTTGATAAAAAATTGGCTGGGGTTCAGGCTGTTCAAACACTTTCAAGATTAAACAGAGCATACAAACCATACAAGAAAGATACGTTTGTTTTAGACTTTTTTAATGAAGCAGAGGAAATAAAAGAAGCATTTTACCCTTACTATACTTCAACAATTCTGAGTGAAGAAACTAACCCTAATAAACTTAATGATTTAGTTGATTCCCTTGAAACATTTGAAGTTTACAATGAATATCAGATTTCGGACTTCTTTGAAAAATTTATCAATGGAGAAGAGCGTACTAAACTTGACCCAATCATTGATAGTTCAGCCCATATTTTTAAGCATGATTTGGATAAAGACAAGCAAATTGATTTTAAAATAAAAGCGAAATCATTTTTAAGGGTTTACAGTTATCTGAGCAAGATATTAGATTTTAATAACCAAAATTGGGAAATGCTTTGGTGGTATCTGAAATTTTTAGTTCCAAAGTTGTTCATCGAAAAATCAGACGACCTTGCCGAAGGAATTTTAGAGGCAATAAATATGGATAGTTACAGGCCTTCTAAACAAAGCACACAAAATATTAGTTTAGTAGCAGAACCGGGCGAAGTATATCCAATCCCTGTTGATGTAGGTGGTGGAGGGACTGACCCTGATTTAGATACCCTTGAAAATATATTAAGTGCATTTAACCAAAAGTTTGGAACAGATGATTGGACAAAAGAAGATAAGGTAATTCTAACCAAACAACTTCCTGAGGCAATGAAAGCAAATAAAGAAATAATGGACGCAGTTAAATATTCTGACAAACAAAATGCAAAAATAAGTTCTGACAAGAAATTAGAAGAAATGATGCAACAATATTTGTTTAGTCAAACGGAAATTTATAAAAAATTCACACAAGACAAAGACTTTCAAAGGAGATACAAAGAATTTGTTTTTGATACATTGGTTGGGTCGAATAGACAAACTGGAGGGGCAGGTTCGGCACACTTCGAGCGGTCGAGGTGCAACCCCAGGGGAGGCCCTGATGGCGGTGATGGTGGCAGGGGCGGCCACGTAATACTGAGGGGAAATAAACAGCTCTGGACTTTAATACATTTAAAATATACCAAACATGTTAATGCCGGGCGCGGGGTTAACGGGAGCGGTCAGCTTAAGTCAGGTGCATTTGGCCAGGATGCGGTTTTGGAGGTCCCGCTGGGGACTGTTGCCCGGGATGCCGAAACCGGAAAATTTGAGTTTGAAATTACCCGTGACGGGGAAGAGAGGATATTGGTGCCTGGCGGAAGGGGCGGCCTGGGCAACGATCATTTTAAATCATCGACCAACCAATCGCCAAAATATGCCCAGCCCGGGGAAGATGAACAGGAAGTTTGGAAGATACTTGAGCTTAAGCTACTGGCCGATGTGGGTTTAGTGGGGTTCCCAAATGCAGGGAAGTCAACCCTTTTATCTGTGGTTTCGGCTGCAAAGCCCGAAATTGCCGATTACCCTTTTACTACCTTGAGGCCCAACCTCGGCATAGTAAAATACCGTGGGCACCGGTCGTTTGTCATGGCCGATATCCCGGGGATAATTGAAGGTGCACACGAAGGAAAAGGGCTTGGTTTAAGGTTTTTGAGACATATTGAGCGTAATTCGATTCTGCTCTTCATAGTCCCGGCCGACAGCAACGACATACGCGAAGAATACAGGATTTTGCTGAATGAGCTAAAAGAGTTCAATCCCGAATTGCTTGACAAATCAAAATTGCTTGCAATCTCCAAATCAGATTTATTGGATGAAGAATTAATGCTTGAAATTAAAAAAGAACTGCCACCAATCCCCTATGTATTTATTTCATCCGTGGCCCAAAAAGGCCTGCAAAAATTGAAGGATATGATTTGGCAGGAGATAAATAATGACTGATAGGTGCCTGAAATTTAAACTCTATAAAACTGAGGGGCACAAAACTCAAAACTCAAAATCCCAAACTCAATAATATCTACTGATAATACTGATGACTATCAATATAGTTCTATGAAAAGAAACTGTTTATGTAGTTATTTTGTTTTAATAGTGAGTTTAGTCTAAATAGCAAATATTTAGGTGAATAGCTGTCAGACAGTTTAGATTAAAAGTCAGACATATAATACTTTAGCTTCTGTGTGTAATATAGAAGATAACTGTCTGACAGCTTATTGGACCGGACTAAATAATTTAACATTTTAACATTTGATTCAAACATTACAAAATATCGACCAGGAATTTTTCCTGTTTCTTAATGGGCTGCACAATTCGTTTTTTGATTTCCTGATGTATTGGGTCAGCAATAAATTTATTTGGATACCGCTTTATCTCTGGTTTTGCTACGAGATTATCAAAAAATACAAAATGCAAACAATCCTGCTGCTGGTCATGGTTGCTGTGATGATTACCTTAAGCGATCAAATCACGGTTTTTTTCAAGAACTATTTCGAGCGGCCCCGCCCATGCCACGACGAACATATTTCCCATCTTGTACATGTTGTTAAAGATGCTTGCGGCGGTCCTTATGGATTTATATCCGGGCATGCTTCCAGTTCGTTTTCGCTGGCCATTTTCCTTATTCCGGTTTTTCGTGGCCGTTTCCGCTATTTTACACCTTTAATTATTATGTGGGCATCCTTGGTAGCATATTCAAGGGTGTATCTTGGTGTCCACTATCCTGCCGACATAGTTTGTGGTGCACTGTTAGGGATTTTACTTGGTTATCTTTTTGCTAAGTTATTTTTTCTTTTGAAGATAACTGTCTGACAGCTTTTTAGCCCGGCCTCATCGTTTATTAAATATAGACAGACAGTATAGATTCTCATCCCCGTCCACCAAAACCTCGGTAAAGGACGACATTATTCTCCCATTCTCCCAAATACCCAAACACCCAAACACCCAAACACCCAAACACACAAACACATCTACAAATTCTCTCATTGCCACCAATGACAGCATGTCAGATAAAATAGACGATTTCTGCATTTCTGGCAAATTATTGATATTTTTGTGCCGTCAAGGGAAGGGGACAAGGAGGGAAGGGAACAATGCGATAAGGCGATAAGGGGGGAAGGGGACAATGCGATAAGGCGATAAGGAGGGAAACATTGAACTATTGAATCATTAAAGCATTGAATCATTGAATCATTGAATCATTAAATCATTAAAGCATTGAACCATTAAATCATTGAATCATTAAAGCATTAAAGCATTGAATCATTAAACCATTGAATCATTAAAGCATTAAATCATTAAATCATTGAACCATTAAATCATTAAAACATTTACACCAAAAATTACATAAAGATACCAATGGATATTCAAACAATCAAGCAAAGATTTGGGATAATTGGAAATGCCCCGGGGTTGAACAGGGCGATTGATATTGCCAAACAGGTGGCCCCAACTGATCTTACAGTTCTGATAAATGGCGAAAGCGGGACTGGAAAAGAGGTTTTCCCACAGATTATCCATCAATTAAGCTCGCGCAAACATGGCCCTTATATCGCAGTTAATTGCGGTGCAATCCCTGAAGGTACCATCGACTCGGAGCTGTTTGGCCACGAGAAAGGCTCATTTACAGGTGCCCATGAAGCCAGAAAAGGTTACTTTGAAGCAGTAAACGGAGGGACAATTTTTTTAGATGAAGTGGCCGAACTGCCAATATCTACCCAGGTAAGGTTGCTTCGTGTTTTAGAGACAGGTGAATTTTTTAAAGTTGGCTCCTCAAAAGTTATCAAGACTGATGTCCGCCTAATAGCTGCATCAAATATTGACCTGCCCGAAGCAATTGAAAAGGGTAAGTTTCGTCAGGATTTATATTACAGGTTGAACACAGTGCCCATTTTTATCCCGCCGCTCAGGGAACGGATAGGCGACATTCATCTGCTGTTCAGGAAATTTACCACCGATTTTGCCGAGAAGTACCGCATGCCGGCCCTCAGGTTGGAACCCGAAGCAGTTAAGGCTTTGAATAATTACAGGTGGGATGGCAACATCAGGCAGCTAAAAAACATTACCGAACAGATTTCAATTATAGAGGAAGACAGGCTGATTTCGGCCGATACCCTTTTGAATTACCTGCCCAAGTCAAATATTTCCAAGCTGCCGGTTTTATATACTAAAGGGGCTGAGAATAAAAATATGACCGAGAGGGACATCCTTTACAAAATATTGTTTGATATGCGTAATGAGATCACCGATTTGAAACGGACTGTCCTTGAAATTATCCAGCACGACGACAACCGCCAATTCCATGATTCAAACCCCCAGCTTGTAAAAAAGTTATATCACGATATTGATAATATTAATATTAACAGTGACAAACATGAAAACCAAACCGAATATGAGCCGGTACCCGACAACTCATTCGAGGATACAGAGGTAGTTGAGGAGTCGTTGTCGATACAAAAAAAAGAAGAAGACCTAATAAATAAAGCCCTCGAAAAGCATTGGGCATCTCAGAAAGGACGTTGTACAGGAAAATAAAAGAATATGATATTTGATAACGACTACCGATTAAAGGCCGGGCTTTTGTTTTTGGCTGGGATGTTTGCCCTTTTTGCTATCCCACCGGAAGTGAAAACTATTAGGATTGATAATTTCCCGAATAATGCACTCTTGGTCAACCCAACCCTGAGCCAGGAATTTACCGATGCTTTGCGCAATAAGTTCCAGGCACAAACAAGCCTTATCCTGGTCAACAGCGGTGGCGACATGATTATTGAAGGCGAAATAACCGGGTATCAAACGCGCCCAACAGCTATTCAGAGTGATGATGTTGCAGCACTTAACCGGCTAACAATTTCGATAAAGGTGAAGTTTACCAACACCTTTGATGATTCTCAGAGTTTTAACCAGACCTTCACCAGGTACGAGGATTATCCAAGTACAGAAGACCTGACATCGGTAGCTGACAACCTTGTTCAACAAATCAACGAATATCTTGTGGAGGATGTATTTAACAAGGCGGTTGTTAATTGGTAAGGACTGGGGTCGGGTGACGGAAGTTAAATGTTAGGTGATAGTGTTAATGAGGCCCGGATAGATTTCATTACTGAAATTGAATAAACGAAAACCAATAACAAAGATCAAAACCCCATATTTAAAAACAATATTTTATGTTTAACATAGTTAAAGTATTATTACATTTGCAATTTAACTAAGTTATTAACAATGTACACAAGAGATTTAACTGAGGTAATTTTAAATAAATTAAGCACCAGGGAAATAATTTTCCTGCTTGGCACCCGTCAAACCGGAAAAACTACATTAACAAAACTTGTTGCTGAATCATCTGATTTTAAAAGAGGCCATATCTTTTTCTTCGATTTTGAAGACAAAGAATATAGGGTAATGTTTAACCTAAAAGGCCTTGGTGTAAAATCATTAAAAAACATATTACAAATTGAAGGTGTAAACCCGGAGGAAAGAAGCCTGATAATCTTTGATGAAATCCAACTTTTAGATGACCCTTCAAATTTATTTAAGTTGTTATATGATTATTTCCCAAAGCTAAATGTAATTGCAACAGGTTCATCAAGTTTGCAAATCAAACATAAATTTTCCGATTCATTGGCAGGGCGAAAATCCGTTTTTCATGTTGAGCCATTAAACTTTGATGAATATCTGTTATTTAGAGGTGAGGAAAGGCTTTTAAATACCAGAAAATTATTTTTTCAGGAAAACGACAAAGCCGCCCTAAAAAGCATTATCGGGAGTCAGCATCAAAAGTTTATCCATTCTTTCGAGGAATATTTGATTTTTGGCGGATATCCCGAAGTTACACTTCTCAACACAAAAAAGGACAAAGTAGAAAAACTTCACAGTATTGCCGACTCGTATATTAAAAAAGATATAAGGGAAATTGCCAGGATTGAAAACGTTGAAGCATACAACAATCTACTGAAATACATTTCGGTAAATGCCGGCAATTTGTTAAATGTATCTACAATTGCTACCACTATCGGAATATCATCTGCAACAGTATTAAAATATTTAAGTCTTTTAAAGGAAACTTTTATTATTGATGAGTTGCCCCCATTCTTTAAGAATAAAAACAAAGAAATATCCAAAAACAAGAAAGCGTATTACAAAGACACCGGGGTACGCAACCTTCAGATCAGGAATTTTAACACACTGGATTTACGGCCGGATGCAGGGATTTTGTATGAAAATTATGTATTTAATGTCCTGGCCGAACAGCATGATGTCCTGATTAATAATTATTTTTACAGGACACAGTCGAAAACCGAAATTGATTTTATCTCCGAAAAAGAGGGGGGTATTTTATTAACAGAAGTTAAATCAGGTAAATTCAACAAAAGGCCAAAAGCATTGTTCGAATTTGATAAAAAATATCACGATGAATTCCGGAGGATCAGGAAAGTCGTTGTCAATCAGTCTTACTACGATTTCTCAGGTGATGTCGAATATATCCCGGCTTATCTTTTGTAAATCCGCTGGCAGTTGGAAGGGATTAGGACGGATGTCGGATGACAGAAGCACATAAGACATCTGGTGCTGGACACCAGACTGAAACCTGAAACCTGCGAAACGACGGGTGTCAGATGCCGGGTGTCAGGTGAAGGAAGCCAAGTAACCTGAAACCTGAAACCTGAAACCTGAAACCCAAAGACACCTAACAAAAAAACATGGCACTAATAAAAACAGTAAACGGCGATACCCCAAAATTTGGCAAAAATTGCTTCCTGGCCGATAATGCAACCATTGTTGGGGATGTGGCAACGGGTGATGAATGTAGTTTTTGGTTCAACTCGGTTGTGCGGGGCGATGTGCATTATATAAGGATTGGAAACCATGTAAATGTCCAGGATGGCGCCATAATCCACTGTACCTACAAAAAAGCCCCCGTAAACATTGGTAACTATGTTTCTATTGCCCACGGCGCTATAGTTCACGGTTGTACAATTCACGACAATGTGCTTATTGGGATGGGCGCAATTATTATGGACCATGCCGTAATCGAAAGCAATTCAATAATTGCAGCCGGGGCCATCGTTTCCAAAAATACAGTTGTAAAAACCGGTTCGGTATATGGAGGTGTGCCTGCAAAAAAAATCAAGGACATCGACAAGGGGCTGATGGAGGGTGAAATTCAACGTATTGCCAAAAGTTACAGTATGTACGCCGGATGGTATAAAGGGTGAAAACCGGGGGGAGGTGGTGTTTGGTATAGGTGTGAGGAGGTATTGGTCAGGGCGAAGGGAACAAAACGAAAGAGTCTCCTATTGGCCAACTCTGACAGTTTTGGTGGAGACCTGTCAGAGTCCGACGCAGGAGGCCCTGACAGAGTCGGGCTAACTGAAGAAGCCTGCTTGTTTTATAATAATTGAGTTAATTAACTCTGACAGAGTCGAAGAGAAAATCAGGGAATATTTACTATGTGAAAAATAGTATTAACAACAAGTTCTGTAAAGAAAATTCAGGACGGGTCACATTAAATTTTAACAACATCTGCAACAATTAGATTTTCCCGTTGTTATTGATTTGAGTTATAATTTTAAAAGAAAGGAAAAACATGAAAAAAATTCGATTGGGCCTAATGGGTTTTGGTGAGATAAATCGCCATTTATACCGGTTGTGCCTTGAGGATAATAAGATTGAAGTAGCGGTTATTAGCGATATTGGCCGCCCCGAAATCCTGGTTTACCTCCTCGAAGCTGAGTCGAAAAGGAACAAAGGTGAAATTGACATCAAACTTGATGGAAATTACCTCGTGTCGAAAAACGGCAGGGCAAGGTTTGTGAAAGGCAAAGGGCCTACCGACGTGGCCTGGGATGCCTTTGATGTTGACGTTGTTGTTGACTCAACGGGCAAGTACCGCTCAAGGGAAGATATGAACGGGCACCTGTTGTCCGGGGCAAAGCGGGTGATACTCTCTTCTCTCCCAACCAACGAGATAGACCGCATTGTAATTAAAGGTGTGAATGAACATACCATGAAAAAATCAGATAAACTGATTTCTGCCGGATCTTCAACCACAAATGCAACAGCTATTATGCTTAAAATTTTAGATGAAGCATTTGGTGTTGACTATTCCATGCTGACCACCGTACATTCCTATACCGCCGACCAGCCATTGCGCGATACTGCCGGTACAGATTTTAGGAGAAGCCGTTCGGCTGCCGAAAATATAATCCCTAATGATACCCCGACCCCAAGATGGTTACCTGTTATCATGCCCGAGTTTAAGGGAAGGATTGAGGGTACGGCATTAAATGTTCCCATCCCGGCAGGTTCGTTGCTTGACCTTACCGTGGTTTTGAAAGATGAAACCGTTACAATTGAACAGGTTAATAAAGCCATTGAAAAGGCCGCGAAAAAACTTCCCGGAACGCTTGAGGTTTGCGAAGACCCGATTGTTTCGATGGATGTGGTTTGGAACCGCCATTCGGTGATTTACGATAAGCAGGCCACCATGCGTTCAAAAGGCAAGATGCTTAAGGTTTTAATCTGGTACCACAGCACTTTGGCAATTGGTTCCAGGATCAAGGATTTGATCCTTGCATATCAGGAAATTAATGAGGAAGGAGGTGCGAAATGAGAGTAGCAATAAATGGTTTTGGGCGAATTGGAAGATCTGTTTTCAGGATACTGAATGCCCGTAAAGATATTGAAGTGGTTGCCGTCAACGATTTGTTTGATGATAAAGTGTTGACCTATCTGCTTAAGTACGACACAGTAATGAGTGGTTTCGGCCAGCAGGTCCATCTAAAAGATGATTATCTGATAACACCAAATGAAAAGGTGAGGATGCTCACGGTAAGAGATGCGAAAAAATATCCCTGGAAAGAACTGGGAATTGATGTTTTGGTAGAGGCCACTGGTGTTTTTCGCGACCGTGCCAGCCTCCAGCCCCATATCGATGCCGGGGCCAAACGTGTAATACTTACCGTTCCTGCAAAAGACGAAATTGATGCAACAATAGTAGTTGGCGTGAACGACAAAGATTTATTGCCGGAACATAAAATCATTTCAAACGCAAGTTGTACAACCAACTGCCTGGCGCCAATGGCCAAGGTGTTAAATGATGCTTTTGGGATTGTGGAAGGTTTAATGACCACCACCCACGCCTATACCAACGACCAGCGCCTTGCCGATGTGCCACACAAAGATTGGAGGCGTGGGCGTGCCGCTGCCGAAAACATTATCCCGACAACCACCGGCGCGGCCAAAGCTGTTGGAATGGTAATCCCTGAACTCAAAGGTAAACTGGATGGGATGGCCTCCCGCGTCCCCGTACCGGATGGGTCAATTGTGGATTTGTTTGTGGAAGTTGAAAGTAAAATTACACTTGCCGATATTAATGCCGCTGTTCGCCTGGCAGCTTCCACCGAAAAAATGAAGAAAATCCTTCTCTATTCAGAAGATAAAATCGTATCTTCCGATATTGTAGGCAACTCATATTCTTCAATCTACGATGCTGAATACACAAAAGTACTTGGTGGTCATTACGTAAAAACCCTCAACTGGTACGACAACGAATGGGGGTACTCCAACCGCGTGGTCGATCTCATTACCATGTTCATGAAGTTTGGTTGATAGTTTGATAGAAATTCAATAAAAATAAAGGGGAATGGCGGTGCTGTTCCCCTTTTTTGTTTCTTGCACAAAAACTTGCGGTTTGATTTCAACCCTCATCAATCTTTTTCAACCTCCATCAACCTTTCCCCTCAAATCTTCTGAAACCTGCGAAGGACGGGTGTCGGATGCCGGGTGTCGGGTGAAGGAAGCCAAGCGCAACTTGAAACCTGAAACCTCTTCCCTCTATTATGGGCGGCTAAACCGGGCCTGCCCGACTACGTCATTCAGGCGGGCTTTCCGTTTGTAGTTGTCTCATGCCGGCTGTTTTTTTGTAAGCGGGCGGGGTCTTCTTTCGTCAGCCTCCGCCCACCAACAAAAACTACAGCCGGCCCCCGATAGCTATCGGGGTCAACAAGCTACCACTCCAATCCCTGCCGCAGCATCCTCATATATGAATCCTTGTCGCCTTGTTAAATTGTTTTGTTCACAGGACTACTATGGAGATGTATTGGAGAGATGTTTGGTTATCTTGTTTCTACAAATGCCGATCTCCCATCGTGCATGCTCGTCCACAGGACGGCATATTTCGCGGCTCTGCCGCTGAAACCAGGTTGCTAAGGGCACTCTTGTGGAGGAAAAATGGAAAAGTGGAATATTGGAAAACTTACCTAATAATAGTAACCGATCCGGTAAGTGTTCTTTTTGTAAGCCCGGTTAGCCTGATTTCAAATACATCACACACATAAAAATATGCCCCATCCGAACAGTCGCTATTGTTGTTCATGTTCTTCCCGTCCCAGTTGATGTCGGGGTCGTTGGTTTCAAAAACGATCCTGCCCCAGCGGTTAAAGATTTTTAATTCAATACGATCAACTGAAGTATAATCAAAGGGTACAAACTTATCATTGTATGAATCCCCATTTGGTGTAAAAACATTAGGAAGGCTGTAACCCGAACAACTGTCGATGCTGACACAAACCATATTGCTGAACCCGCTTTGGTTGCCAATCGAATCAATAGCTGTAACTGAATAACACCCTGCAATAGAAGGGAGGTTGGAATGGATATAGGTGGTAATGTATGGATCTGTCACCGAATCCAAAATCGTTAAATCACCATTTTCTGTTGGGGAGTAATAGATAAAATATGTGTTGATGTCTGTTGGGCAGCCTTCAGGGTTAATCCAGTTTAAGATATTTTCGACCCTGTCGCAATCGGTGGAAATAGAAAGTTCAGGAGGGCAGGGGGGGATGTTGTCCACCGGGATGCCGGATGTGATTTGTGATAAATTAATTATCGGGTCTGTCAGGCCGGTAGCCGAATAGTTCCCATTTCCCTGAATGAAGTATGAATATTCTAAACCATTTACCAGGTTTTCGTCAAGGTAATTGGGGGCAGTGCTGTAACCAATTGAATCGTAGGTGAGACCCCCGGGATTTAATCTGTAAATGCTGTAATATTCATTATTCCAGGGGACATCCACATTCCAGTTTAGATTAAGGGCCTTGTCTGTAGGATTAATTTTTAAAAACATCGACCTGGCTTTACGCGATGATCCGATAAAGTAACGGGTACCAGATTCCAAACTATAAAGGTCAATTTCATAAGTAAACACTAAGTTTTTGGTATTTAACCCGGTATCCATATATGTAGTATCATTGATGCCCGAAACAGAGTCGATTTTAACAAATTGGTTGGGCTGGTCGCTGCCGGCACGGTTGATCACATACCTGTAAGGCCCTGGAAATAGAATAGTGTCCATTTCGGTTGGCTTCGACCATGCAACGTAAATCTCTCCGTTATTTGTGCCTGTGGCTTCAACTGAAACATTGGTAATGATGGGGACATCTTTTTTTAAACTGGCACAAGCCTCTGCAGAAGCATAACTTTCAGCACCATCGGCAAAAAGGCCTATAACCATGTAACAATAGTCAATCCCATGTATCAGGCCGTTGCCATTGTTGTTATCAATAAAAGTAGAATCGTTGATGCCTTCGTTTGCGCCAATTATTTCATAACCGGTATATCCCGGCACCCCGGTTTCGCAAGCCCCCGGAACAAAACCATAAAACTCATTTCGCCTGTAAACTTCGTAGCCAATTGCTTTGGTGCAAATTATTTTATTCCAGCTCAAATGTATGGAGTTTCCAACCGAAGTGGCGCTAAGGTTTTCGGGGGGAGGGCTTATTACTTTAATATTTACAGTTTTAATGTCGGCAAGCTGTGGTATATAAAGGGTGTCCTTGGCAGTAAAAATAACCTGATAGGGTTGAAGCTGAACATGCGTACAAACGGTTGGCCAGCTAAAGGTTGAACTTATGGTGCCCTGCCCCATAGCAGGTGGGAAACTTGCAGGACTTTCGTCAAGGATAAATGGTCCTCCCAGGCCGCGAAGTATTACTGTATCATTGTGAGGGTCGGTTGCATACACATCAAAAATAAGTGTTTCCCCTGCCATAACACAAGTATCATTTAACGGACCGATAACCGGTGGTTGGTTGGTGCACGGGATAATGGTGATTTGCATGTCCCTTGTAACATAACCGATTTTTACCCCGCTACGCCACTCCTCTATTAAAAAAGCAATATTATATTCACCCTGCATAATGGGTTTGTCCCAAACTATTGTGCCGGTTATCGGGTCAATTTCAAATGATGATTGAACCGTGGTATCAACCTGGTTGGGCAAAACGTAGCCCGGAATGGGCAGTCCAAACGACCCGCGGCAATCAACCATCTTGTACGAAATGCTGTCGCCATCGGGGTCGTAAGCTCCCGGGTTGTGCAAAAAGAGTTCATTTACACAGCCAATGTCGATAGGAGGGGCCAGAAGTTCCACAGAATTATTCGGCCCCAGGAACGGATTAATTACCAATTCTGTTTGAATAAAAAAGGGGACATTTACAGAGTTGGGGATATTAAGCACACCGTAATTCCGGTTTGGGTCTTCAAGGTATATGGTATAAGTCCCCTGGCCGGGAAAAATATGTTCTGCGCCTGCATAAACATTCCTCTTGATATCGTTTGGGTAATATATTTCCTGTGTTCGGGGAACAATGGTTGATGTCCCGTCCCCCCAGAATAATTGAAGTTCATCGCGGTCGGCCTGGCTGGGGGTATAGGTGTAAGTTACTATGGTAAACTCATATTTTAATTCCCCTACAGGTTTATAGGTAATTTCCCCGGCCCTCTGGTGCGTTGCGATTGCAGCGGGAATGAAAAGGGCCAGCATTAAAAATATGAGTAAAATATTTCTCATTAAGTCCTGTTAATTTCTTTCAAAATTTGGGCTTCAAATGTACTCAAATTAGGGTGATTTCAACTAAATATTATTTTGATGTGATTTCCTCTTTCAATTTTTAATAACGCAAAAAAATAAAATTAGTTACTTTTAAGTTACTTTTGCGGCAATGGACAAAATAGGAGAAGTGATTGCGTATAAAAACTATTTTGAGGACTTTTTGAAAAAACAGCCAATTAAAGTTCAAAACAAGATTTTTAAAATCATTGAAGCAATTGAAACTTTAGAGAGAATACCAAAAAGTTAATTGTGCCTAATAAGTGGAACTGACGGGCTTTATGAAGCAAGAATATCATTAGCATCAAATATTTGGAGAGTGTTTTGCTTTTTCGACAAAGGAAAACTTGTGATTCTTTTAAATGGATTTACGAAAAAGAGTCAAAAGACACCTAAAAATGAAATTGAAAAGGCACTTCGATTAATGAATGATTATTTTAACGAAAAAAAGGGGGGGCAAAATGAACACAAAAACTTGGACGGACATAAAGGATTCTGTTTATGGTAAAAAGGGGACCAACAGAAGAGATGAACTTGAAAGAGAAGTTGAGTCCTTTAAAATTGGACTTTTATTAAAAAAAGCCAGAGAAGAAAAAAAATTAACCCAGCAACAGCTTGGGGATATAGTAGAAAAAAAAAGAACGTATATTTCACGAGTTGAAAATAACGGAAGCAATTTGACCCTAAGAACTCTTTTCGACATAGTTGAAAAAGGATTGGGAGGTAAGGTTAAAATCTCAATTGAAGTATAATTTACTTTAACAACAAATTCCTATAGGCAAGCTAACATAAAGTGCCAGCATCAAAAAATTAGATGTCTTGCCCACTCTCCTTTCTGTGCTAATCTGAGAAATCAGTAGCGTTTTTTCAAAAAAACCTTACTTCATTCAAAGCAATGAATTACTTTTGTTAGCTTTCAAAAAAAAACACTAAAATCAGATGTATTCGGAGCAGGAAAAGAAAGAATTGACCAAAAAGTACCGGGACCTTCTCAGGGTGTGGAAAAGGCCTGACGGCAAAAAGGGGACATCTATGGTACGCAAGGCCTTCAAACTCGCCGTTGAGGCACATAGTGATATGCGCCGCTTATCGGGCGATCCCTATGTTTATCACCCGGTTGAAGTGGCATATATCTGCGCAAAGGATATGCGGCTTGGTTCAACTTCCATTGTTTGTGCGTTGTTGCATGATGTTGTGGAAGATACCGAATACACCCTCGAAGAGATTGAAAAATTATTTTCGCCCAAAGTGGCCATGATTGTTGGCGGGGTAACAAAGATCAAGGGGATTTTCGACGATGGCACACGCTCTATACAGGCAGAATATTTTAAGAGGATGATACTTGCTCTGGCCGAAGATATGCGGGTTATCCTTATCAAACTTGCCGACAGGTTACATAACATGCGCACACTGGAGCACATGTCCAGGACAAAACAATTAAAAATAGCTTCCGAAACACTTGTTTTATATGCACCACTTGCCCATAGGATGGGATTGTATAATGTTAAGACCGAACTTGAAGACCTATCGTTGAAATATACTGAACCGGAAATTTATGAACACATCAAATTACAGGTTGAGAAAACTGAAAAAGGCCGCGAAAAGTTTATTAACCGTTTTGTTAATCCCATAAACAGTATCCTTGACAAACACGAGATACCTAATAAGGTACATATCAGGGTGAAATCGGTTTATTCGATCTGGCAGAAGATGCAGAAGAAGAATATCCCTTTTGAAGATGTGTATGATATTTTCGCCGTCCGGATTATTATCGATTCGAAATTTGAGAACGAAAAGATGGATTGTTGGATGGTCTATTCGATGATTACCGATGTTTATAAACCTAAACACGACAGGGTGCGCGACTGGCTGTCCATACCAAAAGCCAATGGGTACGAGGCTTTACATTTAACTGTGATGAGCAATGAAGGGAGGTGGGTCGAGGTACAGGTGAGGACAAAGCGGATGCATGAAATCGCCGAATCGGGTTTTGCGTCCCATCACCATTACAAAAATTTGCCCGATGAAGGAAAAGATATAGAAAACTGGCTCTCCAGGATCCGTGAACAATTTGAAAACCCTGATAGCAATGCCCTGAGTTTTTTAGACAATTTTAAATTGGATTTATATTCCGAGGAAATTTACACATTCACGCCAAAGGGGGACATGAAAAAGCTCCCGGTCGATGCCACCGTACTTGACTTTGCATATAACATCCACTCAGAAATTGGGAACCAGAGCATTGGGGCAAAAGTTAACCTTTCGCTTGTGCCGCTCAACCAGGTGCTTAAAAATGGTGACCAGGTTGAAATAATTACTTCAAAAATTCAAAAGCCACAAGAAAATTGGCTGGATTATGTAGTTACGGCAAGGGCAAAAAGCTATGTGAAAAATGCGATAAGGAACGAAAAGAAAAAGTTTTATAAAAAAGGCAAAGAAAAACTTAAACTACTTTTCAAAGAAATCAATATGGAATTTACTAAAGCCAACAACCGTCAGCTTAAGGAATACACCAAATTGAACAGTTCAACCGATCTGTATTATGAAGTTTCGCAGGGCAATGTCGGGTTGCAGGAGTTGAAGCATTGTTGTCTGAAATCTGGAAAAAGCAGTTGGTATAATTCACTTATCCCATTTTCGAGGCAAAAAAACAGTACCGATAAATCGCTGGCACAAACTATCGGGGAGAAGATCAGGAATAAACCTGAGGAAGTATTATTGGGCGAAAAGGTTGATATTGAATATAAAATTGCAGAATGTTGCAACCCAATACCCGGTGATGATGTGATTGGCCTGATAATGCCCGATAACCCAATTATGGTGCACCGGGCCAATTGTAAAAATGCGGTTGACATGATGTCGAGCTTTGGCAACAGGATAGTAAAAGCCAAGTGGAATAAAAAAGACCCGGTTTTGTTCCTTGCCGGGATTGAGTTCCGTGGTATCGATAAAATTGGTTTCATCTACCAGATTACGGATATTATTTCGCAAAAGCATAAACTCAAAATAAGGTCATTTCACCTTGATAGCTCTAACGAAATTTTACGTGGGAAAATCATGCTTTATGTACAGGACACCAAAAAATTGAGCAAATTAATTGCCGACCTTAAAAAATTAAAAGAGATAAAGCAGGTTAGCAGGATGAACCCTGCTTAAGTAGTGTTTATCCATAATGTCGATGGTTTTCGTAATTGAAGCTCAAATATCTAATATCTAATCCCGAAAGCTTTCGGGATGAGTTTAGTCCTGCACGTGCGCATAGCCGTCAGGCCAAGGGAGGGAAATTACCCGGCTATCCCTAAAATATTCTGTTTAACCCAGTATGGGTTAAGGTATTGTAGTGTTGGTTAATTCTACAACTGCCCTACAACCCAGTATGGGTTGAACTATTTATCCGCGCAATGTTTCTTATGAAATATAAACTATAGCTAAACCCATACTGGGTTTTAAGTTCGTTTACATTGAAGGCATTTGCTACAATAGCAGCAACCCATACTGGGTTGAAGATGGAAAATATGTTTGCCCTCCATTAAATACCCAAATTATCCTATGAATTACCAAGGCACTATTTCTTAGCCTGACGGTTATGCGCACGTGCGGGAGTGAGTTTCTTTTTAATTTTTTGAGGCAGATGATAGAGTTTAAAGACAGGTACTAATTCGGGTAAAAAAATATATTCGCCGCTCATTCAATTTTTATTTATACTAAATAACATTAGAATAATAATTTTCTGTACTTTTACGGCAAAATTTTATAGATGATGGAAGATAACCAAGATTCGTTTGAAGCTGTAAAAAAAATATTTACAGAATACCTTGAAGGTAAGGGACATAGAAAGACACCAGAGCGTTATACAATTCTCAGGGAGATTTATGCGACCGAAGGGCACTTTGATATTGAGTCGCTTTACATCAGGATGAAAAACAATAAATATCGTGTTAGCCGTGCAACTTTGTATAACACCATTGAGCTCCTTTTGGATTGTAGTTTGGTGACAAAGCATCAATTTGGAAACAACTGCGCACAATTCGAAAGATCCTTTAAGTTCAAACAACACGACCATTTTATTTGTCTTGACAATGGTGAGGTAATGGAGTTTTTCGATCTCAGGATCCACGAAATAAAGGATTGGGTCGAGGAAGAACTTGGGGTAAAAATTTCTCATCATTCGCTAACCTTTTTTGGGCACTGTAATGGCCATGATGAAAAATCAAAAAAAATCGCGGTTGGTAAGAAGAAATAGTTTCCAGGATAAACAATAAAATAAATGAAAGTAGATGTATTGTTGGGCCTTCAGTGGGGAGACGAAGGTAAAGGAAAGATAGTTGATGTCCTCTCAACCGGTTACGATATTATCGCCAGGTTTCAGGGTGGCCCAAATGCCGGTCATACCATCGAATTTGATGGAAAAAAATTTATCCTGCATACCATTCCATCAGGGATTTTTAATGCCGATAAAATTAATGTCATCGGTAATGGTGTAATTATCGACCCATATATCTTAAGCAAAGAGATAGACCAGTTAAATGCAGAAAATATTGATCCTGAAAAAAATCTGCTGATTTCAAAAAAAGCACACCTCATCCTTCCTTCCCACAGGTTGTTGGATGCTGTTTATGAAGCTTCAAAAGGAAAACTTAAAATCGGGTCCACCCTCAAAGGCATTGGCCCGGCATACACCGACAAAGTTGCAAGGCTGGGCATAAGGATTGGGGAAATTGATAATGTCGAATTTATAAGAAAGTATAACGAATTAAAGGAGAGGCATTTCAGGATTATTAATACCTATCCGTACAAAACCAGCGATTTTAAAATAGATGGCTTTAATTTTGATGATTACGAACAAAAATGGTTTGATGCTTTAGAGGTTATTAATAGGATCAGGCAGATCGATAGTGAGAATTTTATTGACCAAAGCCTGAAAGAAAATAAATCAATACTTGCCGAGGGGGCACAAGGCACGTTGCTGGATATTGATTTTGGTTCCTACCCTTTTGTTACCTCCTCAAATACGGTTTGTGCCGGCGTTTGTTCGGGCCTGGGAATTGCACCCTCGAAAATTGGGAAGGTGTTTGGGATTTTTAAAGCATATTGTACCCGGGTAGGGAGCGGGCCTTTTCCCACAGAATTAGAAGATGAAGATGGCCAGGCCTTGCGCGATGAGGGCCGTGAATATGGCTCAACTACCGGGCGGCCAAGGCGGTGTGGCTGGCTCGACATGGTAGCTTTAAATTATGCAATAATGCTAAATGGGGTTACCGACCTGGTGATGACCAAAGGCGATGTGTTAAGCCATTTTGAACAATTAAAGGTAAGCACCAAATACAAGGTCAACGACAAAACAATTGATTACATCCCCTTTGAATGTGAATTGGCCAGGCCTGTTTATCAAACTGTTCCCGGCTGGAACTGTGCAATCGATCAAATTAACAGGGAAGATGAATTCCCGGGGGCTTTAAATGATTATGTGAAATTTATTGAAGGGGGGACAGGTGTGAAAATTTCCATTGTTTCGTTGGGGCCGGACAGGAAGCAAACAATACTGCGGTAGGGGAGAATTAGTGTAGGATGTCAGATGCCCGGTGTTCGGTGTTCGGTGTTCAGTGTTTGGTGTCCGATAACCGATGACCAATAACCAGTATCTGATATCCGGTGTATAATGACCCTCTGTCAACTGTCACCTGTCAGCCCTCTGAAACCATCACCCGAAACCCGTTACCTGTTGTTTCCCCGTCATCCGTCCCCCGTCCCCCGTCCCCTTCTTCTCATAAAAATGCATTTCGCGCATATATTTCCAAACTTTTGGTGGCATCATATATTGCACATCTTTCCGGGCTTTTATTGCCTGCCTGATAAAACTGGACGAAATCTCCATCAGTGGGGCATCGAAATATCTGATTGATGGGTGATGGGCATAATCCCCCTTATTAAACCCCGGCCGGTTGTAAATGTAAATTTGATAATCCTTCAACAATACCTCGTAATTTTTCCATTTATGAAACGAGGGCAAAACATCAGTCCCGGCAATCAGGACAAATTGACGATCAGGGTATTTTTCGGATAAATAGGTTAAAGTGTCGATTGTGTAAGAAGGCTGTGGCATTTTAAATTCGATATCGCAGGCCCTAAATCCAGGATCGTCTTCAATGGCTGTTTTAACGAGCATTAATCTGTGGTGGTCGGCCAAAAGCGTTTTTTTCTCTTTTAAAGGATTGTGTGGGGAGATGACAAACCAAACCTGGTCTAGGTCGCTAAACTCACGCATGTATCCGGCAACTATCAGATGTCCGATATGGACCGGATTAAATGATCCGAAAAACAAACCGGTTTTTATTTTCCTGGCTTTGCTGTTCATAGCGTTGATAATTATTTTTGTATTGTTACCTTTTTAGTGGGGGATAAATATTCTTTTGTGTTAATGCTTAAATGTTTAGCGAAGCGAAATCCCGCCTTTGCAGGGCTTAAATATTCGATAACATTATGTTTTTGAAAACGATTGACATCATTGAATCATTACATCATTGAAGCATTACCTCATTGCCCCATTGCCTCATTGCCTCCATCTAAAAACCCCTTAACACTGTTGTAAGTTTCAAGCACGGCCTTTTCCAGGTTATCATTAACAATGATCTTATCAAATTGTTGGGCAAACGATAGTTCATATTCAGCCTTGGCAATTCTTTTATTAATGGTCTCATCATCATCTGTTGCCCGGTTTCTGAGTCTTTTTTCCAACTCATCCACCGAAGGGGCCATAATAAAAATTGCCAGCGAAATATCCGGGAACTGCCTTTTTATATTTAAGCCCCCTTTCACATCCACATCAAAAATTACACTGTGCCCACTGTCCCAAATCCTTTGAAGTTCCGATTTGAGTGTCCCATAAAAATTGTCTTTGTAAACCTCTTCCCATTCTATAAACTCATTGTTTTCTATTTTTTTTCTAAAGTCATCCGAACCCAGAAAATAATAATCCTTGCCATTGGTTTCGTTTCCCCGTGGTTTCCGGCTACAGGCCGAAATCGAAAATTTCAATTTCAGGCCTGAGGCAAGCACTTGTTTTACAATAGTGGTTTTGCCCGAACCCGAAGGGGCAGAAACAATGATCAATTTCCCGTTCATTATTAAAATTGGCTATTTTGGTGATTATTAATTAGTTTATCCCCTGTAGGGAAAAGTGATATTTCTATTTTAGATCATATCTTGAATTATAGTTACAAAATATTAAACAATTGCTCCTTGATCTTTTCCAGCTCATCTTTCATTTGAACAACAAGTTTTTGTATGTCCGAATCGTTGGCTTTCGATCCGATGGTATTAACTTCCCTGCCAATTTCCTGGCTGATGAAGATGAGTTTTTTCCCATTAGATCCGTTTTCGTCAATTGCCTGCAAAAAGTATTCGCAATTATTTTTCAACCGGACTTTTTCTTCAGTGATGTCAATTTTTTCAAGGTAATAGATGATTTCCTGTTCAAAACGGTTTTCATCAATTTTATGTTTTCCGGTAACATCGGTGAGGTCTTTTTTGAACTTTGCCTTAATTTTGCTGATCCGCCCCTCCTCGAAAGGCTGGATGCCTTTAAGAAAACCTAGGATAAGTGCAATCCTTTCACGAAAATCCCCATCAAGTTTCCGGCCTTCTATACTCCTAAATTCATCGCATTTGTTCATCGCAACTTCAATACATTGCAATATTTGCCCCCAATCATCATCATCAAGTGCCTGTTCATCAGATTTTAATACATCCGGCAATTTCAATAGTGTAGATATGATGTTACCATCGGTATTAATGTTTAATTCGCCCGCCAGCAATTTTACGTCATCATAATATTTTTTTACTAGTGGTTTATTGATGCTGTAATTTTCCACTGTTTCAGAGTGGTCAATCATAAGGTTAACATCAATTTTTCCGCGTTGTAGTTTTTTTATCAGCAGTGCCCTGACATCTAATTCCTTTTGTTTGTATATGTTTGGAAACCTGAGAGAAATGTCGAATTGCTTACTGTTTAAAGTTTTGATTTCGACAGATATTTTTTTCCCGGGCAATTCACATTCTGCTTTTCCAAAGCCAGTCATCGATTTTAACATAGGTGTAATTTTTCCGGCAAAGGTAATTATTATGAGAAACCCGTTTGGCCTTGATCCATCAGATTTGTATATGGACTTTTTTTATTACAGCTTATATTGTAAAAAGTATTATTTTCGCGCACTGAAATAATAAGGGTAAAAAAAGGTAAATCAAAATTTTATTATGATAAAGGCAATTATCGTAGAGGATGAGCCATATTCGTGCGAGCATCTTGCATCATTGTTGTCTGGCTTTTGCAGTAATGTTGAGTTGGTTGGAATGGCCCACGATGTGAAGTCTGGTTATGAACTTATTTCAAAAATCAATCCCGACCTTGTTTTACTGGATATTGAAATGCCGGATGGGACAGGTTTCGACCTTTTGCAGAAATTTGCAAAAATCAAGTTCGAAATTATTTTTACCACTGCATTTGCCGAATATGCTGTAAAGGCATTTCAATTCAGTGCCATACACTATTTGTTAAAGCCAATTGATCCTGAGGGATTGGTGTCGGCCATCAACAAAGCCGAAGATGAATTGGAACGAAAGAATATTGAGACAAGGGTGAATGCCCTCTATTTTAATTTACAAAATCAGGCCGGAAAGGGAAAGAAGGTGGTTTTGTCATCAGGCACCAAACTATATGTGATCGATTCCAATGAAATTATAATGTGCCTGAAGGAATATGATGATCTGCTCGTTACCTATGGGTTTTTTCGCGTACATAAGCAATACCTTATAAATATTGATTATATAAAATCATTCGATAGGGCTGGCGGTGGTGCCGTTAATCTTAGCAATGGCCTAAAGATACCTGTTGCAGAGTTGCTCAAAAGGCAGTAAAAAAGTAATGGCAACCCAAAAATGTCAATTTTATTTCAATCCGTCCATTCAGGATATATTTCACCATAATCTTCGGGTTTGAGGTTTCGGGTTTCGTTTTGTTTCTTAACGTTTCAAAGTCCTGTGGACGATGGAAAGATACCAGAGTCCGGCTTTCCAACGTCTGATTCCGAAAGCTTTCGGGATTGGAAACGTCACTTTTTAAATTTTACAATTTCACCACCTTTCTAATTACAACCTCATCAGCGATTTTCAATTGAAGGAAATATATCCCGGGTGGGTGAATGCCCATATCCAAAACAATTTCCTGCTGCCCGGATTGGCGAATAATTAAATGTCGGGTTTTCAGACAAATACCTGATGTATTGTAAATATTAATGGTAATCGTGCCCGGTCCCATTGAAGTGAAATATAAAATGGCTTTGTGGGACAGGGGGTTTGGGGAAATTGTGAACCCTTCTTGTGATGGGATTTTTTCGACATAGAGGCCACATTCATCTTCAACTTCCTGTTGGTTGTTGCAGCCGGGTGCATTATTGTGGATGTAGATATTTCCATTTGTACCGGTCAGGTAATTGCAAACACTTTCGATGGCACAATTTGGTAACGAAGGGTTATCGAGGATGGTTAAATCAGTTATTGATGATGCATCTATATTTTTCAATTCTGTTATGCTGATCAGGGCAGCATTTTCCCTAACCAATAACGATCCTTCAATTTCAATCAACCCGGCCAATCCCGCTAAGGTGGCCAGCTTATTATTATTGATAACAGAAAGCCCGCCCATGATGGAAGTGATGTTGTTTAACCCAATTAAACTGTACAATGATTTATTTGTTGAAATAGAAAGCCCCCCTCCGAGGGAAGTAACTTTGTGCAACCCAATTATGCTGGTAAGGGCACGGTTGCTTGAAACTGAAAGGTATCCCCCAATGGAAGATACATTTCCTAACCCTGATATGTTTGCCAATGAAATATTGTGTCTTATCTCAAGATTCCCGTCAATAGAAGACAAACCTCCCAACCCATTTAAGTCAGCCAGGACACCGTTCCCCTCTATCAAAAGATCCCCTCCAAGAAATTTCACATTTTCCAATCCGGCCAAACTCTCCAGGGCATCATTATATTTAATTTCAAGGTTTCCATCAATGTGGGTTACACTGTCCAATCCTGATAATCCGGAAAGGACAGCATTATTATCTATCCAAATGCCCCCTAAACTTGAATTTAGATTTCCCAGTGAAGTAATACTTTTCAAAATAGGATTGTCATGGATCGAAACCACACCCCCTATGGAATCCACCTTGCCCAATCCAATTAAACTTTTCAGTGTATCATTAGACCCAACCAACAATGACCCCCCGATAGTGGTCAAATTACCCAGCCCGCTGAAACTGGTCAGGGATGGGTTGCCCTGGTACCACAAACCTCCAACAGACAAGTCCCCGGCAATGGTAACCAACCCTCCCAATCCATGAAAACCGGTCAGGGCACCGTTGCCTGAAACATACAGGCCACCCCCAATTGAGCCCAAACTCCCCAACCCTGATAAACTGGCCAGGGCTTCGAAATTCAATATTTCCAAATCCCCCCAAATAGAAGTTAAAAAATTTAACCCACTCAAATTGGTGATATCATCGCCCTCTATTAAAACATCCCCCTCTATTTCAGTACAGTGGGGGAGGCCATTTCTAAAATTGTCAATCTGGAGTTGTGTATAAAATTTTATGCCCTCGGGCAGACAGGAAACCGACCCTTCGCAAACATCTTCCACCTGCCCCTGGTTATCGCAACCAAAAGCATTATCATGAATTAAAACGGTTCCATTTAGACTAATCAGATAATTACAAATACTTTCAACGGCACAAGCAGATAATGATCCGTTATTTACAATGGTCAAATCATCTATTGACCTGCCATCAATATTATCCAATCCTGACAAACTTATTAGGGCATCATTTTCCTCAATCCTAAGCCTTCCATCAATGGAAGTTAAATTGTCCAGTCCAATAAGGTTTGTCAAAGAATCATTGTCATAAATATCAAGCCCCCCCACAATGGCGGTTACTTTTTCCAGGCCGGCCAACCCTGTTAAGGCTTCATTCAATTGAATAGAAATCCCTCCCCCAACAGAATCCAAATTATTTAGGCCTGTAATATTGTCCAATGAATTGTTGCCCCCGGCCCAGGCATCACCAATTTTTAAATTTCCATCAATTGAAACCAGTCCACTAATTCCCGACAGATTTATCAAAGCATCGTTATCATAAACCTCAAAATTTCCACCAATTGTTGAAACACTATCAAGGCCAGTCAGATTAATCAGTGAATTATTTGAATGGATGAAAAGCCCCCTGCCAACTGAGGTTACATTTCCGAGGGGCAATAAATCTGTTAAAGCATCATTGTCAGAAATCTTAGCATAACCCTCAATGGAACTTATCTTGTTTAATCCCGATAAACTGGTAAGGGCATCGTTGTCGTGAATATAAAGTGTCCCCCCGATGGAGGTTAAAATTTCAAGGCATGACAAACTGGCCAGGGCCGGGTTGCCACCATAACCAATATTTCCAATTACCAGATCGCCCTCAATTGAAACCAGCTTTTCCAGGCCCGTTAAACTAACTAAATCATCGTTACCACAAAATTCAAAGTCTCCTCCAATTGAAGCTACATTATCCAGTCCTGATAAATCAGCCAGGGCATTATTATTGAAAATCCTGACATCTCCATTGATGGATAATAAATTATCTAATTCAATTAAACTATTTAGGGTATCGTTGTCGATGATATCAAGGACGCCGCCAATGGAAGCTAAATTATCCAATCCTGATAAACTGGTCAGGGAACTATTGTTCACAACGAAAAGGGATCCTCCGATGAAAGTTAAATTATTTAACCCTGCTATACTTGTCAGGGATGGGTTGCCAATATCATTATTGCCGATTGAAAGGCTGCCCCCGATTGCTGTCAAAATATTTAACCCATCTAAATTGGTGATATCACTCCCCGCAATATCAACATCCCCTCCAATGGCATTACATCCCGGGTGGTTGGTTTGGAAGTTGTCGATCTGGGCCTGGTCAGTAAAACAAATACCGTCGGGCAGACAGGAAACCGACCCTTCGCAAACATCTTCCACCTGCCCTTGGTCATCGCAACCAAATTCATTGTCGTGTATTAAAATTGTTCCATTTGGACTGATCAGGTAATCGCAAATGCTTTCCACCGCACAGGCAGATAAGTACCCGTTATCAACAATTGTCAAATCATCTATTGACCCGCCATCAATATTTTCCAACCCGGCCAAACTTATCAGGGCATCATTTTTTTCAACCCTCAGGTTTCCATCAATGGATGTTACATTCACCAACCCGGTTAAGCCCGTTAAAGAACCATTGCCGTAAATATCAAGCCGCCCCCGGACAGAGGTTATATTTTCCAGGCCTTCCAAACCCGTCAAGACCTCATTTAATTGAATATAAAGGCCTCCGCCAATAGAATCCAAATTACCCAAACTTGTAATACTGGCCAGCGATTCGTTGCCCCCGGCCCATGCATCACCAATCCTTAAATTCCCCTCAATTGAAACCAGGCCCTCCACCCCCGATAAATTTTCCAGGGCATCGTTGCCCAAAACCTCAAAGTTCCCACCGATTGATGAAACACTATCAAGGCCCGTTAAATTAATCAGGGAATTATTTGAATGGATATAAAGACTCCCGCCAATTGAGGTTACATTGCTTAATGGCAACAAATCTGTTAAAGCGCCATTATCCGAAATTTTAACATAACCATTGATGAAACCTATATTGTTCAACCCCGATAAGCTGGCAAGGGCATTGTTATCAGAAATCCTGCAATCTCCATCAATGGATAATAAATTACTCAATTCAGATAGACTATTTAGGATATCGTTGTCAATAATTTGGAGGGCACCGCCAATGGAAGCTAAATTATCCAATCCTGCTAAACTGGTCAGGGAACTATTGTTCTCAATATAAAGGTGTCCCAGGATGTAAGTTAAATTAATTAATCCTGCTATACTTGACAGGGATGGGTTGCCATTAGAAACACTACCGATGGAGAGGCTTCCCCCAATGGCCGTCAAAACACTTAATCCATCTAAATTGGTGATATCGTCCCCGGCAATTTCAACGTCCCCTTCAACAGCATCACACCCGGGGTGGTTTGTTTGAAAATTGTCTATCTGGGCCTGTGTCGTAAAATTAATACCATCGGGCAGACAGGAAATAGACCCTTCGCATACAGCGATCACCTGTCCCTGGTTATTACAACCAAATGCATTGTCATTGATTAAAATAGTGCCACTTGGACTAACGAGATAATCACAAATACTTGCCACGGCACAGGCGGATAAGTAGCCGTTATCGACAATGGTCAAATCGTCTATTGATCCGCCATCAATATTATCCAACCCGGACAAACTTATTAGGGCATCATTTTTCTCAATCCTAATGTTTCCTTCAATGGATGCAACATTGTTAAGCCCGGCAAAATCGGTTAAAGAATCATTGTCGTAAACATCAAGGTCTCCGGCGATAGTAATTACATTTTCCAGGCCGCCCAAATCCGTTAAAACCTCATTTAACTGAATATAAAGGCCGCCCCCAATAGAATCCAAATTATTTAGCCCGGCAATGTTGGCCAACAATTTATTGCCCCCGGTCCAGGCATCGCCAATTTTTAAGTTTCCCCCAATTGAATTCAAGCCCCCCACACCTGATAAACTTGTTAAAACATTGTTATCCAAAACCTCAAAATTGCCACCGATGGTGGAGACATTATCAAGTCCGGACAAACTAATTAGGGAATTATTTGAGTGGATAAAAAGACTCCAGCCGACTGAAATTATATTGCCTAAGGGCAACAAATCAGGCAGGGCATCATTTTCAGAAATTCTAACGGAACCGTTGATGTACCCAATATTGTTTAATCCCGATAAACTGGTAAGGGCATCATTGTCGTGAATATAAAGAACCCCTCCGATGTAGGCCAACATTTCAAAACCGGAAAAATCGGTGAGGGCATCATTATCATAAACCTCAAAATTGCCACCAATGGCAGCAATATCCTCCAGCCCCGACAATCCGGCCAGCCCGGATGTATTGAAAATCCTAAAATCCCCACCAAATGCCTGCATACCATTTAACCCATTCAAATTGGTGATGTCATCACCGCTAATATCAACATACCCTTCAATCACAGTACAAAATGGGTAAATTGAATGAAAATCATCTATCTGCGCTTGTGT
>NIVA01000107.1 GCA_002254335.1 Bacteroidetes bacterium 4572_114
ATCAGGAAAAGCGAAACCCTGGATGCCATGAGTAATTTTGAAAGTATCCCGGAACATTTGGTTGAGTTTGAGCTTTAGGGGGAAGAAGGAGGTACGGGGGAAGTTATGCCCCATTTAAGGAAACCCAAGTTGCAATTAGAAATGCAGGACTAAAATGAGTAGATTTGTAAAAAAAGAAATTGCATGAAAATACCACACCCAATACCATATCAGGGAAGCAAAAGAATTATTGCAAATGAGATAATGAGATTTTTCCCAAAAAAAATAGATAGGTTTATTGAGCCCTTTGCCGGTTCAGCTGCAATGTCGGTTGCTTCTGCGTTTTTTTACAAAGCAAATCAGTTTTTAATCAATGACATTAATGAACCTTTAATTTGCCTTTGGGACAAAATTGTGAACATGCCAGAAGAAATTGTAAGGGATTACCATGAAATTTGGACGGGACAACTTGGAAACGAAGAAGAATATTACTATCAAATCAGGCAGAAGTTTAATGAAACACAAGAACCTAAATATTTATTGTTTTTACTTGCTAAATGTGTAAAAGCAGCTGTTCGATATAATTCGGAAGGAAACTTTAATCAAAGTCCTGATAAAAGAAGAAAAGGGAGAATGCCTGAAAACATGAGGTACGATATAATAAGTGTTTCAAATTTATTAAAAGGAAAGACATTGTTTTATTCTATGGATTATGAAAAAATCCTGAATATGGCAACCCCTAATGATTTAGTTTATATGGACCCACCTTATCAGGGAACAGCCAAAAACGGTGGTTTTAGATATTTAGAAAATTTGAATAGAGAGGACTTCATGATTTCATTATATAAATTAAATCAAAAAAATATTCCGTTTATTCTAAGCTATGATGGCCGAACGGGTGAAAAAACATATGGGGAAGAACTTCCTGATAAATTAAATCTCCGTAAGGTTGAGATTGATGCAGGCAGGTCATCTACTGCGACTTTACACAATAGGAACCATCGAACTTATGAAGCATTATATATCTCAGAAAATATAGCTCAAACAATTAATTTTGATGAAAAACAAAAATCACTAATTCGACAGCCAACATTATTTGAGACTATATGAAAAAGAAATATCCCAAAGACTTTCTTAAACTTGCAAAATCTATAACAAATAAAAGAGCGAAAATTGTTATTGACCATATACTTAAACATGGTTTTATTACGACAGAAGACTTGGAAAAAACTTATGGCTATAATCATCCTCCAAGAGCAGCAAGAGATGTAGGAGAAGCTGGAATCCCACTTGAAACATTTAAGGAAAAATCATCGGAAGGGAAGTCCATTGCAGCTTACAGATTTGGAGACTTATCAAAAATTCAAAATAACCGTGTCGATGGAAGACAAGTTTTTTCAAAGGAATTCAAAAAAGGGTTATATGAAGCTAATAATGGCCTCTGCTATATTTGTAATGGTAAATTCAAGGAAAGATACTTACAAGTTGACCATCGGGTACCTTATGAAATAAGTTGTGATGATGCTAATTTCCAACAAAACCCCGATGATTACATGCTTTTATGTGCTTCCTGTAATAGGGCAAAGTCTTGGTCATGTGAAAGTTGTGAGAATTGGAAAGATTCAAAAGACATTGAAATTTGCTTAAAATGTTATTGGGGAAAACCTGAGAACTATGACCACATTACCCTTGAGAAAATTCGCAGACTTGATTTAACATGGCAGGGAGAGGAAGTAAGTTTCTTTGAAGCACTAAAAAAAGAGGCTGACAAAGGTGAAATAGAATTGCCAGAATACGTTAAATCTCTTTTAATAAAACATTTGACAACAAAGAAGAATTAAAAACGGGGCACGTACATAGGCTCATTAAGTATGATGGATCATGTGGTAAAATTGAATTTTTGAACATCTTCAATCACGTGCTGGACAAAACTATAATTAAAATACAGACTAATTTGGCATCAATGTCATTAAAATCAAATACAGCTTCCTGGGTTTTTATCGAAGGCATACTGAACAGCTACTCGCAAATCTTCTTTTCTAAGAACAAGGTTTTTGCCATGATACTGGTTTTGGTTACCTTTTTCGATCTTGTTGCGGGCATCAGTGGGTTGATGTCGGTTATTGTTGCCAATGTTGCCGCCACACTAATCGGCTACAATAAAGAAAAAGCTGCGGGGGGTTACTATGGCTTTAACAGTTTGTTGGTGGGCCTGGGGATTGGTATCTTCTACCAGCCCGGCATTGCGTTTATTTTTGTATTGGTTTTCGCGGCCCTTTTCACTTTGTTCCTCACCATTTGGATGGAAGGTTATTTCGGGAAATACGGCCTCCCCTATTTAAGCTGGCCCTTCCTCCTTGGCATTTGGATAGTTACTTTGGCCTCGCGGAGTTTTTCGGCACTTGATGTCAGCGAACGCGGCGTATATGTTATCAATGAAATTTATGGTTACGGGGGGATTTCACTGGTCAGGCTGTACGATCTGGTGAATAACCTCCCTTTGCACGAATCCATCATAATTTATTTTAAGTCGCTTGGCGCGATATTTTTTCAATACCACCTGCTTGCCGGGGTGTTGGTTGCGGTTGGATTGCTTATTTATTCCAGGATAGCTTTTTTGTTGTCGTTGGTTGGATTTTTTACTGCCTACTATTATTATCTGTTTATTGGCGCAAACCTGAATGAACTAAGTTATGGGTACATTGGTTTTAATTATATCCTGACGGCAATTGCAATTGGGGGCTTTTTTATTATCCCGTCCAAATATTCATTTTTATGGGTAATCCTGCTCACCCCAATTATTTCGTTTATTATCACGGCCACAAGTGTATTTTTTTTAAGCCTGCAATTGTCGATATATTCATTGGCGTTTAATATTGTGGTGTTAATTTTTATTTATGCACTAAAATTCAGGGAGCGTTATTTTACCAAGCCCGAGCTGGTAAGTGTCCAGCAGTTTTCGCCCGAACAAAATCTTTATGCCCATCTAAATTACCACTCCCGTTTTGATGTATTTGCCCAAACCCCTGTTGTATTGCCTTTTCTGGGGGAATGGACAATTACCCAGTCGCATGATGGGGAGCATACCCATCGCAACGAATGGCGCCATGCATGGGATTTTGAAATTTTTGATGAGGATGGAAAAAAATTTGAAGGGGATGGCCTGGCAGCTGAAGATTATTATTGCTACAATAAACCGGTAACAGCAGCGGCTGACGGAACTGTACAGGAGATAAAAGATGGATTGCCCGATAATCCCATTGGTGAAATAGACGTTGACAAAAACTGGGGCAATACCATTGTCATCAAACATCAGGAAAAATTATATACTAAGATCAGCCACCTGAAAAAGGGAACTGTAAAAGTGAAAAAGGGCGACAACGTTAAACGGGGCGATGTTTTGGCATACAGTGGCAACTCGGGCAGGTCGCCCATACCTCATATCCATTTTCAGGTACAGCAAACCCCATTTATCGGATCGAAGACCATCGATTATCCACTGGCAAAATATGTCCTGAAAAAAGATGATGGCTATGAACTGAAGACTTACGACCGACCTCAGAAAGAACAAACTGTAGTCAACATCGGTAAAAACGATTCGCTTTTCAAAGCATTTAATTTTATCCCCGGGCAAAAAATATCCTTTGAGGTTACAAACAAGGACAAGAAACAAGAATCCATCAACTGGGAAGTTAAGGCCGATTTTTATAATACTGTTTATCTTGAATGTAGCAAGTCGGGGTCGAAGGCATGGTTTAAAAATGATGGCACATTGTTTTACTTCACACACTTCGAGGGGGACATGGGGTCGATGCTTTATTATTTTTACCTTGGGGCCTATAAGGTGGCACTTGGGTTTTACAAAAGCCTAATCATCCGTGACACGTACCCTCTCGCTGTTTTCAAAAACAAATTTGTGCTTTTCTGGCAGGATTTCCTTGCCCCCTTCCATCTGTTTATGAAAGCAAACTACACCATGAAATATGTAAAAATAAACGACGACCTGAACAGTAGTAAAATTTACCTTACATCTGGGGCAAACATGCGCATCTCGAAAAGCACCCATCAGAAAATTGATTTTAAAATTGAAATTGATGGTTCGATGATAAGTAAATTTGAGGTGCTTGGTAAAAATATTAACCTCCTCGCAAAAGAAATTAAATCGTGATTACATACAAAAAAACATATCATAATATTTATTTCGTTTTCAACAGGTTATTATTTGTAGGTACTTTGGCCCTGCTGATTACCATGCCAGCTATGCTTGGTGCACAGGAAAAAAGGCCGGGTTTCAAAAAAACCGACAGCCTTACCTATGTCTTATATCAGCAGCAAAAGTGGGATGAATTGATTGAAACCGGCGAATATGCCCTTAAACATGGGATTGATTATTACTACCTGCAGATGAGGGTTGGCATAGCCTGGTATGAAAAGGGGAATTTCAGGCAGGCAATCCCACATTTCGAGGCAGCTTTGAAATTCAATGACCAGGATCAAACTGCAATGGAATATCTTTATTACTGTTATCTTTTTTCGGGAAGGCAGTACGACATCAGGAGGCTTATGCCCCGGCTCAATAAATCCACTATGGAAAAGATGGGTATAAAGAAATCAGGGATTTTGGAAGATGTTTACATCGAAGGTGGCCCCGGGTTTTCGGATGATCAGAAAATTAAAAATAACCGGAACGGTACAAGAGAGTTAGACACTATCTACAATTCCACCTACTTGTATGGCAATACCCTTTATTATCATGTTGGCGCAAGGTTTAACATTCATCCAAACATCAGTATTTATCAGGGGTACAGTGGCATAAAAGCCCCTTTCACACAAAAGATCTGGTATCAAGACCTACCGTTGGATTTGGATGATTTTACCTACACTACATACCAGGATGAATATTATGGGAATTTAGAGATTGGGTTGCCCAATGGAATAAAGATTACACCGGCCTGGCATTTTCTCTGGTATAAATACGACAACAGGAATATAGGTTATGACACCATCTCCTTCGCCCTCACAGTTGACACAGCAACAATACATAGAAGTGAATATGTAATGTCGTTGTCCATAAGAAAGGATTTGCCAAATTTGGCCTTTGAACTAAATGGGGTTTTCGGGGATTTCGGCAGGAAAAACCAGTCGCAGCTTGGCATTTCGGCATTTGTTTATCCGTTCGGAAATTTGAATTTTTACACCCAAACCAGTTTTATCAATGTGTGGCAACCCGGGGTTTATTCACTGATTTTCCAACAGATGGTTGGCGGCCGCCTTGCAAATAAACTTTGGGTTGAAGCCAATTTTACCCTTGGCAACCTGACCAACTTTGCCGAAAACAATGCCTTCACTATTTACAATGCGCCTGAGAAAATTAATTACAAATTTGAAACAGCGTTCATATATGATTTGAACAAGCACCTCGGTTTTTCGTTAAGGTACCGGTTGGAGCAAAGGGAAAATGAATACCTTTATTACCGGACAATTAATGAGTATGACCGGCTGATAACTAAATATTTTTATCATAGTATTATCGGAGGGATTAAATGGCGGTTTTAAAAATGATTAGAAACAAAGTCATATTATTATTTTTCATGATGCTGTTGGCGTTGCAGGTGCCGGCACAAAACTTTGAGGATTTGCAAAATGCATTTTCGAAGAGCTACGAGTTTGAATACGAAAAGAAATACACTGATGCCATAAACGAATTAACAAATGTTTATCAGGCTGATTCTTATGAAATAAATATAAGGTTGGGCTGGCTGAATTATTTGGCCGGCCTGCACCCCGGATCATCTACTTACTACAAAAAAGCCATAGGGTTAAAACCCTATTCGGTGGAAGCCAGGCTTGGATATACTTATCCGTTATCTGCACTTGGCAACTGGGGCCAGGTAAAAACCCAGTATTTTAAAATTTTAGAGATAGATGAGATGAATACAATCGCCAATTACAACCTGGGGCTGATTTTTTACAATGCCGAAGATTTTGCAACCGCACTTAAACATTTTGAGAAAGTCGTTAATCAATATCCTTTCGATTATGATGGAACCATCATGTTTGCCTGGACACATTTTCAACTGGGCAAACTACGCGAAGCCGAGGTCCTCTTCAAAAAAGCCCTGCTCATAAAGCCCGGTGATGAATCTGCGTTGGAGGGGTTGGAATCGGTGAAGTAGGGGCAATTGAAGGGGGAAAGGTATAGGGGTATTGATATCAGATGTAAGATGTAAGATGTAAGATGTAAGATGTGTGATGTGTGATGTGTGATGTGTGATGTGTGATGTGTGATGTGTGATTTAGTGTTTCACTACGCGAACAAATATTTCCCGGAAATAAAAAATCACTAATTATTCTATACCTTTGTGGGGAAATATAATCATTAGGTGCTATGAAAAAACTTCCAATTGGCCGATCTTTTCAACCAAAAATATTACTTTCTTTCACGCCCCCGCCGTTTCGGTAAATCGTTGCTGCTAAATACCATCAAGGAAATTTTCCTCGGCAACAAAGAATTGTTCAAGGGCTTGTGGATTTACGATAAAATTGATTGGGAACCCCATCCGGTTATTAAAATCTCTTTTTCCAATATCGATTACAAAAGTTTAGGTTTAGAAGAAGCCATTGACGTTGCCCTGACAGGAATTGCCGAGGATTATCATTTTCAGTTTTCAAAAAAATCATTTGCCCTAAAATTTGATGAGTTGATAAAGTTTCTTGCCAGGGAAAAAAGGGTAGTTATATTAATCGATGAGTACGATAAGCCTATAATTGATTATTTGGATGATTTAAGCAAAGCTGAAGAAAACCGTGATATCTTGAAAAACTTCTATTCGGTAATTAAAGATGCCGATAAATACATCAGGTTTTTGGATGGCGAAAACTTTGTTTATAACCCCGTATCTTTGCTAAATCTGTTTAGAAAAAGGGTGTTTAACAACTACTGGTTTACCACCGGCACACCTACGTTCCTTACAAAAAAAATAAAAAACGAACGTTACACAGCTTTCGATATCGAGGACAGGGTGATTAACGTAAGCCTGCTCGACAAGTACGACCTGAACGAACGTTACACCGCTTTCGATATTGAGGACAGGGTGATTAACGTAAGCCTGCTCGACAAGTACGACCTGAAAAATATGTCGCTGCTACCGTTGCTGTTTCAAACAGGGTACCTCACCATAAAAAAATA
>NIVA01000108.1 GCA_002254335.1 Bacteroidetes bacterium 4572_114
ACAACAACCGTAAACTTTCCCGTAAAGTTCAACATCCCGGTCAGGCTGTTTATTGCTGCCCGGGCCATGGCAGTATCAATATAAATCGAATCATTTCCCGGTTGGCCATAAACCATGAAGGGTTTTCCAATGGTGTCGGCTCCGGTAGGGAAAATGTTGTGGGCAACCATTAGGTTTTGTATATCCTGTGGGAAAAACAGTTCGGCAGGTTCCAGTATCTCAATATCGAAATACTCGTAGGGTTTGCATGCTGTTATAAAAAACAGTGCCGCAAGTGTAATAACAGATAATATTTTATGAATGTTCCTGTTCATGTGTAGTCGCGGGATTTATCAATTACTGTGCCTAATATTAATGAGTCCGGTCTAAAAAGCTGTCAGACAGTTATCTTCTATATTACACACAGAAATTCATTAATCCAAATAAATCCTCACCGTTTGAAATGCATATTTGCTGTCCACTTCCGGGAAATTAACCCCGAACCTGTAAATATTTCCATTTTTGTTGATCAATTCTGCCTTTTCGGTCTTCACTGCATTATGATCGTTTATGTAAACTTCAAACTCTTCGTGTGCCCCCGGCCGGGCTTGCAATTTCAGTTTATAAACCTTGCCTTTCCTCTTCTCAGATATAATCCTCAAACCTTCTGGTAGGCAGCCTGGTTTTGGGTGATGGATGAGCGGTAAGGCCTCGATACCGTTTCTGATATTGTATTCAACATCAGCTTGATCATGAACAATAATTGTAACCGTACCCTCATTACCGACCGGGCTTAACGTTTTTCCATCAAGGGATATTCTGATGACCTCACAACCATTTGGCAGGTGGGGGTTGAAGTTTACCTGAAGTGGGACATCGCCGGTATGCGAAAAAGTAAACTTGATTTTATCATTTGATCTTTCCTGTTTGAAGTTGAGGATGTGTTTTCCAACTTTAATATTTTCAATTGCCACAGTATCCCAACCTGCCGGGAAGTGAGGTGAAAATCCCAGGGTATTTGCAAGTGCATCCGGCGACAGGCCAAGCATACCTTCGATGATCGGTTGTAAAACCATGGTCTCGGACCAGCATTGGTGACGGCATACGCCGGAAGGTTTATATTCCGCACCATTTAAGACCTCTTCAACAAAACCCAGCGACCAGTTTTGGTAAACCTGCAGGTTGTCCATGATGTGCGAAAACCCCTGCACAGCCCGTCCTGATTTATATTCTGCCAGGGCCGTCCAGCCGGTATATAAAGGCCAGACACTTCCGGTATGATAGCCAACAGGTTTGAAAAGCGGGCTGTGTTCACTAACAATGCGGACGCCCCAATTGGAAGTGTATTCATTTTTGGCAAAGTCTTCCATCATATTTTCAGACTTGTTATCGGCCACCTGACCAAATAGGACTGGGATTGTGGGCATGATGCTTTTTTCTTCTATAAAGGAGCCATCCTGTTTTAATCCGTGATAAAAGAACTGTTCGGTGTTGTTCCAGTAAAGGCCGTTGATTTTGTCAACAACTATCCGCTGATCTTTTTCATATTGACCAGCCAAACTGTTTTCGCCAATTGACGATGCAATGTAGGCTGCCAATTCGAGGGCTTCGGCCCAGCAGGCTGCAAGATAAAGAGATGTATGCGAGCCGAAAAGCCCGCCACCCTCGACCCAGCCATGGCCTACATTTGTGTTTTCTATCAGGCCATCACCATCGGTATCGGTCGAATACATAAAATCCATTGCAGCTTTGATATTTGGCCAACTCTGTTGGATGAATGTCGTGTCCCCCGAATGTTTCAGGTATCTCCCGGCCATGACCACATAAAGCGGTGTGGCATCGGAAGCATCGTAATGCACAAAACCCGATGTGCTGAGCTCGTGTAAGATTTTCCCGTTCAAATCCTGAAAATCCTGCAAAAGGGCAAGGATGCCTTTTACTTTTTCAAAATCGCCATAATGCAACAGTGCCATGCCGCTCCATTGGGCATCCCTGCCAAAATACCATGCATAACCTGGCCGACCATCCACTTTGTGGCCACCGTCCCAGCCTGAATTTGTGGTGGCATAACCGGCTGTCAGCGAACTTCCTAAGCCGGGCGTATGTACATAAAATCTGTCAGATCCCTCAACGGCCCACTTGTACCCCAAATTAAAAACCGAATCGGGTGTAGTGATACTGAGTGAGTTTGCCAGTAAATCCTTTTTGTATTTTGATGCCTCCATAAATACTTCATTAGGGTTAAATTGAGCTTCCTGATAAGATGATATGGTGCGGGCGGCCCCTTCATTTGATGCCGCGATCACCACATCAAAATTATCGCTCATGTCAAGTTTAATGGCAGCAAGCCCGGTGATGATCAATTCCCCGGGTGCCGGCATAGCCCGCCAGAGCGTATCCGGGGCATCGATATTTGAATAATTTCCAATTGGGTTTTTTGTTGTCCTGAATGCAGGCAGCATAGGGGAGGAGTTGAAATGCACGGGTCTGGTGGCTTTGTTGAAACCAATCATACTGACGAAATCCCCGGATGGGTCAGTTATCATGAAAGCATTCAATTTCTCATTGAAATCGTACTTCAGCCCACCCAACACTTTTTCAGAATATGGCCACATGATCCTCTGGTTGCTTTTAAAACGGATATACATTTCGGCCTGGCAGGTCCCGTTGTATTCATAATGAACAACTGCTTTTGGTGCATCCGGCGAAACGGTAACAACTTCCTTCAAAAACGCATGTCTAAATTGATAGTGCCGGACAAATGCATCAGGCGAAACCTCAATCATTGGCTCCTGGTCGTTCATCCAATAAATTGTATCTTTATACGGAAACCTTATCCCCGCTTCATAGTCCCTGAAAGCCATGAAAGGATGTGCCCAAATTTCGTCGATGCCCCCGGTTTCTTTGCCCATGATCAACATTCTTTGCCCTGCAACATCCCAAAAATTATCGGTTGCAAACCTGCGCGTAAGTTTCATAGGATGATCGGGGATTTCCCAGGCATGTGGTTTCCTGGCAGGCCGCATCATGGGAAAATAGTTGATATTTTTAGATGGGAAAAGGTTTGCCCCATCGCTATCATATTTCCAGAAATGGGCAGTAGTATCTTTTGATTTTCCCGAAAGATAATTTAAACAATTGGCAGTGAATTTATTGAGGTGCAGACGGTTTACATTATAAATCTGTCCATCAGCGGCCTCTTCCGGATATTCAAAATTCATATACCCACCGATTGCCAGGATTTTTCCTTTGCCCAAATTATATTCCAAAACCAGTTTTTTGTCTTCCTTCACGAAAATATAATCCCAGTCGGTGGCCACAACTTTTCCGTTTGCCGGAAGTCGGTCACCAAAATATCCATAGTTTCTCACTTTTATATCACCGGAAGGTTTTAGGATATATGACCCACCGTTCAACCCTTCAAAAATGGGGTGGGAGCGGAAGGCATGAAACCCAAGCATCCTGCCATAGCCATTATCGGTGCCCTCCTTGTAAACCATTCCGGGCTTTTCAGTTTCAATTCCCAAAATATTGATAAGTGGAAAAGCCTCGTGAGAAAGCAACAAATTACCACCATCGGACACATAAGATCTCAAATTGTCTAATATTTTTGGGCTGAAGCTTTCATTAAGATCGATATTGGTATCAGGTAGATGTATCCAAAGGACATCAAACTTTTGCAGCTGCTTTAAATGTTTTAGCTTGTTTATTGAAAGATATTTGCTATCGGTGTTTTGCCCACCGATAAGGTATTGCCACGCCGAATTGGTTTCGATGGATGCGTTTTTTAGTTTTTGATTGCTTACAAAACCAACATTAATATTTTGGCCAAAGCCTGACATCCCTATCAAAATAGTTATGAGACAGGTTGTTAACTTTTTCATACAGTTCTTAAAAATTTTGTTTCAGAAAATGTCGTAATAGCTTTTGGCTATTTATTGTTCGGGCATCAGCAACACTTCAACATATTTATCCGGATCGATATGTTTTTTGGCAGTTTTCTTTACCGATTTAATAGTAACCTTGTCAATGAATTCATTATAATCGTCCAGCTTAATGTTTTCATCGCCATACAAATAAGCGTTTTTCATTTTTCCAAGCCAGAATTTATTTTCTTTTAAACCTTCTTCCCTTTTTTTGATAAAATATTTTTTAGCCTTATCAAGGTCAGTTTGTGAAGGCCCATCTTTAACAATTTTTTCAATTTCCTGGTAAACTAAATTTTTCAACTTTTCAGCTTTCTCGTTATCGCAATCAAATTGAATTTTGAGTTTGTAATTTTCCCAGGGATATTTTGATGTTGACAACCTTACCCTGACCCCATAAGTCCCACCTTCTTTTTCGCGGATAACTTCGGTAAACCGTAATTCCAATACATGGGAGATGACACGGGCATTAACCCTGTCGAAATAATCATCGTAATCAAACCCGCCACTATAACTAATTGAAACCGTTGATTTTGGTACTTCAAGTTTTTTAACAATAACCCTCTCGACTGTGTTTTTTGGTGCCCTTACGCCATTGTCCTTATATGTTTCGTCATTGTTAATGCTTGGCAGCGATGCCAAATAAGTTTCAACCAAAGGTTTAAAAGTGTCAACATCAATATTCCCAACAAAGAAAAAAGTGAAATTGTTGGCATCGGCAAAGCGTTCTTTGTAAATCCTCCTTACTTTTTCAAATTCTACTTTTTCAAGATATTCAACGTTCATGGGCTGTACCCGTGGGTGGTGGTCGGCATTGATGACTTCAACAGAATCGCCAAATACTTTTTGCGGGTCCATGCCCATATTTTGAAAATATGCAGAAATCCGCTCCATAAATGCATCATGGGCATCACTATCGAAACGGGGGTTTGTAAAATACAAATTCGTGAGCTTAAACAAAGTTTCTAAATCGTTAATAGAACAGCTACCTTCAAAACCCTCGTCCACATTACCAATATATGGATTTACCCTAACAACTTTTCCGGTAAGGATTTTTTTCAGGTCGATGGATGTAAAATCCCCAAGGCCGTACTGCCCAATTAGCGAAGAAGTGAAATTTGCTGATGGTAAATCGTCCAGGTTATATAACGATGCCCCCCCATAGCTAAAAGCAGACATTAATATCTCATCATCTTTAAAATCTGTTTTCTTAAAAACTACTTTAACACCATTGCTTAATGTCCATTCGGTAGCATCTAATTGTTCGTTATTAATTTCCTTGACAACTTTGCCGGCTTCAGGGATATTTTCAATTAATGGCTTGTCGGACATTTCGTCTATATATGCTTCAATTTCTGCACCCTTCACATTTTCAAGTTCTCTCAATATATCCTCTTTTGTTGGGAGCGATCCTGCGTCTTTCTCCGGCCCCGAAATTGTTACAACAATATTCTCGTCGGTAAAAAACGACTTTGCAATCATATTAATTTGCTCAATATCAAGCATGGGGACAATCTGCTTTGTAGTTGTATAATAATAATCAAGGCTTGGGATAGGCTCGTTTGTAAGGAAATGGCTAAAATATTTCCATACAAATGAATTATTTGTCCTGTTGTCTTTATCCTTAAAACTTGTTTCCAGGTTGCTCATGAACTCTTTTTTGGCCCGTTCAAGCTCAGATATTGTAAACCCGTACCTTTTTATTTTTTCAGCCTCCGTTAATAAAGTGGTGAGGGCAAGTCCCTCTTTTTCGGGGGATGCAATAGAAAACAACACAAACATATCTTTTGTCCGTGTTAAGGGGCCATAATAACCCTGGCCGATTACAAAAGGAGGGTTTGGCTTTTGTACCAATTCCGAAAACCTGTTGTTTAGCATAGTGGTACAAAAGTCCCGCATCAATGTAAGGAAAAGATATGATTGATCTTTTTGTTCAGGTTTAACAATATCGTGTTTATAAAATACCTGGATCATTATATTATTTGCCTCGGGATCGGTAACAACATCAATTAACGGCTCTTCATTGTCAGGTATCTCAATGTCGTACCGCTCTTTTGGGTTTTCCTGTTTTGGGATTTCAGAAAAAAGATCGATAACTTTTTGCTCCATTTCTTCAACATCAATATCCCCTACAATAATCACTGCCTGAAGGTCTGTCCTGTACCAATCATTATAAAAATTGCGCATTGTTTCGTACGGACAGTTGTCAATAACATCCAATTTCCCGATAACATCCCGCTTGGAATACTTCGAGTTATTGTAAGTAACACCACTTGTTTTTTTCATGATACGGAAATCTGCATTTCTCCGTGTTCTCCATTCTTCATGGATTACGCCACGTTCGGCATCTATTTCCTCATCTTCAAACGACACATAATG
>NIVA01000244.1:0-1725 GCA_002254335.1 Bacteroidetes bacterium 4572_114
GTCTGACCATGTTTCTGTCAAACTTCCCGGTATTCGGGTTGACGAACGACTGTATTACCAGAGGGTGAGGATTGGGCCCCTGAACCATATCGAACAACTCATCCGAGGTGACATCAATACCCAGATCAGCATATTGCTTATCCATCAGAATCTTATTCACCATCTGATCCCATGTCTCATTTTTTATCCTGAAGATGTCATCAGAAGATAATTTGTCCACCTTTTTTTGCTGTTTGGTGGCTTCAATATTCTGATCAACTTTGGCATTAAAATCAATGATGGAAATTTTTTCATCGTCCACTTCTCCTGCGACCATGGTGCGGGCTGTTCTGTTTCGTTGTCTTGTAAAGTCACCGAGAACGAAAGCTGCCAATGCAACACCAATAATAATTACCAAAAACGTAGAATGTTTTCTAATGTTTCCTATTACCGCCATCTCTAACTTCTTTTACTTTAAAATTTTGAGGTGCAAATGTACAAATGTATATGGAAGTATGAAAAAAAAAATCTTATCATGATGGTACCTCCGTTATATCATTTAAAATATTGATAAACAATGTGTAAAATTTTTATCCTTTGGGTTATTTGTAAGAAAATAATTTTTCAACCCGGATTGGTTTCAGGTTAAAACACGGAGTTTTACTTCTTCGAGACGATTTTTGCTCGATTTTAATATGGTAAAGTGATAGGGCGGAATGCTGATCTCTTCCATCCTGGCCGGAATGCTTTCGTGATGATGAATGATAAAACCGGCGAGGGTTTCGTATTCATCGGAAATAGGAAGGTCCAGTTTGTATTTGTCGTTTAGGTAATCTATTTCAAGTCGTGTGGAAAAAATATATTCGTTTTCCCCAATTTTCTTCTCGGTTGTCAGGTCCGTATCGTATTCGTCCTCAATCTCTCCGAAGATCTCTTCGATGATATCTTCCATGGTGACAATTCCGGCAGTCCCGCCAAATTCATCGAGGACAACGCCAATGCTTTTATGCTTTTTGATAAAAATGTTCAGCACTTCCGGAGCAGGCATGGTTTCGGGGTACACGTCCACTTCTCTGACCATCTCTTTGATTTCTCTGGGATTGCTGAACATATCGTAAACGTGGGCGTAACCAACCAGTTTATCGATGTTTTCTTTATAGACCATGATCTTTGAATGGCCTGTGACGGTAAACATTTCGATGAGATGATCGATCGAATCCTCTATCTCAATGGCTTTTATCTCGGTACGCGGCACCATGCATTCACGCAACTTGATATTTTTAAATTCCATTGCATTTTGGATCATCTGTATCTCCTGATTGATCTCATCTTCTTTTTTTACCTCGTCCTGGTTGTACTCCTTAACGAATTCTTCGAGGTCGATTGAGCTGAACTTGTAGCCCGTTTGTGTTAATTTGATCTTAAAGACTTTTTTCAACAGCAACTCGGCAACCCCGATATAAAGCAAAACGAGCGGATAAAACAGGATGTAAAAAAACCAGATCGGAACGGCAAAGATTTTCAGAATAAAGTTTGGATTGATACGAAACAATATCTTGGGAAGGAATTCGGCTGTCACCAGTATGATCAGCGTTGAAATAAAAGTCTGGATCAAAAGGATGATAAACTCGGACTGGTAATTAACCGGGAGAATGTTGAGCAGCCAGGGTTCAAGCAAATTATTTCATCGGGGCTGGTGATTTTCACAAAAGTATTGGAGAAAATGGTTTTTTTCTTCTGATCCCA
>NIVA01000244.1:1746-5058 GCA_002254335.1 Bacteroidetes bacterium 4572_114
TTTTCCGTATTCAGTTGTTTCTGAGTGTCAAAGTTTTTCACAACCACATCGTTGCGGGCACGCATGATCTTCTTTTTTTCATAAGATATTCCGTAATTGGCCCGGATAAATGAAACCGGCACCCCGGTGGTATCATAAAAGGTGATTTCAAAACCTTCGGGGAAAACGGTGTAAGGATCATCTCCCTCGTATCGTTCCATCACCGGGCTCCGCAATAAAACACGCAAATATCCCGAATCGGTTCGCTCATATTCAACATGAAAAGCCCTCACCAAGGGCATGGTATCTTCTCTTGTAATTTCCTGAATGGTTTGTATGGAGTTTTCACAAGAAAAAAGCATCACCACAACAAAGAGTGCGATGATACTTTTTATGAAAATTTTGATCATGGTGATTCAGATTATTTTATGCCGGTCCATTTTTTTTGGATTTGTCATTTTCAAAAATTTACAGACCTGACATTATTTAGCTGCCCGAACCGTTGTTTCTTCATTGATCCAGCAGCCGACTTTGTATTTATCGCCTTCGTTTAAAGCATAGAAGAACAGCAATTCTTTCGACGGGAAATAAACACTGTATCTTTTGATCCTCTCATTGGCCAGTTCAGTCAAATCGGGTTCCACCTGTTTTGCTTTTTTGTATTTATCCACGGCAACCCAGTAAGCAACTTTTTTAGTCAGGTCGTTGTCGCCGCATTCGGTAGCTGACATCACGTAAAGGTCACCGATGAAAATATAAGGTTGTCCCCATGTCGGATTGATCCTGGCAGCATTGAGTGCCATCTGGCGGGCTTTCGGGAAATTGTCGAGGGCCCGGTAAGCAGCAGCGAGGAAAATATAAGCGTCATCCACTTTTTCCTTGTCTTCCATTTTGGTAGCCGCTTCCATATAAGGGATGGCGTCTTTATACCTTTTCTGATCGATATACATTTTGCCAATCGAAAAAGCCGATTCGGGTGTGGGTTCAAGATCGTATAGTTTTACTACCGCATTGAAATACAACGGGTCTTGTTTACAGTCCTTTTTTTCCAGTATTTTGATGATTTTTTTGAGAAGTTCCGGGTCGTCGGGTGTTTTGTCAAACTTCTGATTATAAATTCTGACCAGTTCGGTGCATTGGGCAAAAGGTTCAAAGGTCAGTTCAATGTTCCCCATGATATTGGTGAATTCGCCCACCTTTTTGGTGTTTCCCTGCTCTTTGTATTTTTTTAGGTTCTGATCAATATATTCGCTGATCTGATCATAAGCATCAACAACGGCGGCCGTATCGATATCCCCTTTTGAGGCCATCTTGGTAATTGCCCTGAAATAATAAACATAAACCGGGGCAGCCGAGTTTGCTTTATTGAGTTCCAGCGATTTTTTCAGGATAGCATAAGCTTCCTGATATTGATCGGGTCTTAGCTGGTAGAGGTCCACCCCTTTCCTGCCCAGGATGGTCCCGACCTGTGATTTGTGGGTTTTCCGGTTTATCGGGAAAAACTTGATCCGGTCATCATAAACCATCATCAGCGAGTCGATCAGTCGTTGTTTCCGTTCGGGTGTTTCTGCTTTACGGATGTAATAATTCAGCATTTTTACACCGTGAACATATAAATTCTCACTGGAACGGGGACAATCCCTGAACACGATTTGCCAGTATTTGTAAGCATAATCTACTGAAGCAAATACAGCGACAGGTTCTGGATACAGGCAATACTGTCTTTACCGTATTTTGGCAAATTATCCCGTTCAGTCTGTGCCTGAACGTGATTTCCGCCCATCATTGCGAAGGCGAAAAGCAAACCGAGTAATGCGATCAAGTTTTTTGTTTTCATCACGATTATCATATTAAAGATTCATTATTGGTACTTTCGTTTTTGAAACCAGTTTTCAAAGATAGCAACTGCAAACGAAAAACGCACATAATTTTCCTGAATTAAATTATCTTTTATTGTTCCTCTTGTCCCGGCTTCAATGGCCAGGTCGATGGTTGTCTTGCTTCGTTTCATCGGAAAAGTTACCCCAAATGTTATGCCATACTGATTTATCGAGTGTCCGTTGAGGTTGACATACGAGTCATCATAATGGAATCCGGCGCGATAAGTCATCCTCTTAAATAAGGAAGAAAGGGTAGTGTGTTTGGGGTTGAGTTGCCCGCCGATTGAGATTCTCCATGCATTATCTAACGAATCGCTGATGCCGAAACTTGTAAATTTTTCCCAGTTTTGCCACTCAAAATCAGCACCTACTAACCATTTGTCAGTATTTCTGAAAACGGCGCCAAACCCGAAACGGGTTGGCAAAACAATATTTCCTTCGTATTCCGGCTCGTACAATAACGTGTCGAGCGGATAATCCACGCCACCGTTAAAACCACCGTTCAACGTGTAGATAATGGATGAACGCTTGGCCTTCATGTTAAATTTATTGGAATAAACGGCGCCGACTGTGAGTAATTGGTCTTTTCCAATGGGAATATCATACTGGATGCCGTAATCAAAAACAAAGTCCTCGCCCCGTGTACTGTTTTGTGATTTGATATTGGCAATATAGATTGAATCCGGGAAATAGACCATGCTGGTGCTGTTTGACTGTCCGAAAAGGAAAGTGGCATCAATTCCAAGGCGCAGATGTTTCCCGATGTTGAAACCGTTGCCCCAGTAAAAACGGTTGATCCCTCCGTCTCCGCTGATTTCGTTGATCACGTTGTTGAAGTTGTATTGGCTCATATCAACTTCCAGTTTCACATCGTAGCCTTTTTTACTGAAAGGCATGATGCCGAGGCTGGTTCTCCACCAGCGGGTGACCGGAAATCCGAAAAAGATGTAATTCAATGTCATCAGGGATGAACTCTCTTTCTGGAGTGTTGTCTTGTGCGTGGTATAAACCCCGAAAAGGCTTACATCCAGTACGAATGATGCGGAATCGATTTTACCGTAAGAAGCAGGATTGGCCGGGTTCAGCATGCCCGAATTCCACATGGCAAAGGATACTCCTCCCATACCCTGTATCTTTGTGTTGATGTTTTTTCCGTGCAGTTCACCCAGCCCGAAACGGGAATAGGGCGAGTTGATGGTCGTCTGGCCTGACAGAACCACCGCCTGGAAAAACAGAAATACAAAAAGTCCGGCTTTAAATATTTTCATTAAAATTCAGAATTTTGTTCAAACCTGCCAATACCAGATTTGGGGCTGCAAAGATGTTATTTTTTAAGCTTCTGTCAAAATATTTATAATCCCCGCCCCATGGCCCCGGCAACGGCTGCAATCCTGTCTTTGCCCAAAGTTTCGGGCGTTTTGTATAAGACCGTGAAAGGCAGTCTGGTTTGCCG
>NIVA01000109.1 GCA_002254335.1 Bacteroidetes bacterium 4572_114
GAAGGCAGAAAAAAGCAGGATAGGGATTAGAGAAGTATATCTGTTTTGGTTATTTCTGTTTATATTGAAATTTTTGATATTCATGTGATTTCGTTTTTTATGTTGAGTTTGGCCTAAAAAGACCTAACAGGTTTATTTTAATAATTTCCCTACAGTTTAATTATCTGACAAGTAATTAATTAGTAAAACCTGTTAGGTCTCTATCATCGCACTCTGAAGATAGAAAATAGAGTTTAGAAGGAAGAAGGGGAGAACCCTCATCCAGTTAAGTCTTGTTTGTGTTTTTATGATTTCGGATTGTATTTTCATAGAAGCTTGTTTTTGATATCAGAAGTCCGATGTAAGATGTCAGATGTCACTTCCCCAATTTGGGGAAGGGGTTGGGGGATGGGGTTACCTTATCAAAACCACTTTCCCGGTAACTTCCTCACCATTACCGGAGGATAGTTTATAAAAATATACCCCGTTATCAATGCGTGCACCGGTGCTATTGGCCCCGTCCCAGGCAGTTTTGTAATAGCCGGCGGGGAGGGTACTGTTCATCAGTTCGTTTGGTCGTAGATACGCAGGCTGACCGGGCTTGTGGTGTTGAGCCTGAATGAAAACAGGGTTTCCGAACGGAAAGGGTTGGGCGAACAACTTGCATCGCTGATACAGGCAGGAGTACGGGCAACAGTTCCCGATTTTAAGGATGCAATATGGTATTTTGCACTTTCACCTTTATAAATGTTCCTTTTCTCGTAAATACCGGTAAAAGGATTTTTAACGGAATAACTTCCCTTTTCAACCGGGGCCGATTTATAATCCGACCAGGTTTCAAATTCCAGTGGTGTGCCAGAGGGAACATCCTCCAAATAAGCATTTACCTCCACCAGGGTATCGCCCGGTAACCTTACTGCTGCCCCCACAACATCGCCATTGGCCAGCACAGCAATTTCATCAATTCCACTAATCGAATCCGTCTCTACAAAAATTGGCAGGTAATTGGCCTGTTCTTCGTACGAGTAATATTCAGTTATTATGGTTTCTATTTCCTCTGCGGCCTCCTGTGGCTGGTTCCATTGGAAACTTATCCCGGCAGCGGTTTCGAGGATGATCATATCGCCGTAATGAATGGGTGTAACATGGCCCTTGATCTTCCAGGTATAGGGTTCGGTGGTTGATTTAAACATGGCCCAGTATTGTGCCCGTACAATGGTCAAGTCATCCCAAACAGGTGCAGGGATGGCATCCTCGGGCATTTGTGCTTCCTCGATGAAATAGCCCACCCAGTTTTCGGTGTTTGGATAAATGGTGAGTTGAGTGGATGGGTCTAATTTGGCCCCATGCAGGGCAATGTCGGGCATAGGGCTGTCGGTGAGGTCGAGTTCAAGTTTATAGCCTTTTGTGCTTTGCACATTATCTAAATTACCATACCAATAATCACCATTAAATATTAAATAGTTGGGTCCCAATTCTCTTAATTCCATATTAAGATCAGGGTAATAATTCACTCTTTCCAATACCGGGATAGTTGGATAATAATCATTACCAATACGTTCCATTCTGGGGAAACTCTTCCAGTTCCAGCCATTTTGGAGGCCAAGGCGATCGGTGTAGCACATAATTTCGCTGATGTTGCTGAAGGGCATATTATTAGAATATAAATAACCGTTATCATTTCCAAGTGTGAATGATGGAGGTATGCTACTTGAGCCGTAAAATTCATTCCACTTTAAAAGTGTGTAATAAATCCCTGTGTTTATAGTGTGTGTGATTTGATCTTTACTGCAATCCAATACATCAATTTTTATTGTCCTTTGGTCGTTATTGGTGTTGAACAAATATATTTGGTCGTTCATAGGATTGTAAATGACATCCCTGATTTGCCCTGTTTCAATAATGCTGAGTGGATCGCATTGGTTTAAAACAGTTATGTCGTGATCGTTAGAAAAAGCATAAATTTTTTCCTGATATTCACTTGCAACTATTTTAATAAAATTTCGGGTCCCTTCATCAGCATATTCGTCAATGTTTGCGTAACTACTTCCGTCAAATTGTGTGACCCTTTTATGGCCGCCAACATAAATATCATCATTTTTGGCATCAATACATATTGACAATGGGACGGGGCTTATATCGGTAAATTCATCTACTAGTACCCACATATTATCCGCGCAGTCAAACACAAAAATATCCATAGAGCACCTACTTCCAATAAATACCCGCAATTCATCAGGCACCTGATTATCATAATACAGAAAATCGCCAAAACATACACCAGGGTCAGGAAAGGACATATTTGCAACAATGGCAGTTTGGTCGATAACATAAAACCGATGGTCAACTGCCGGATTAATCCGGCTTGTTAAAAGATAGGAGTTCCCGTTTGGGGCCGTAATCATTTTCATTATAGCACGGCTTAATTCAATGGGTGTTGTTAAAAAATTATTTATTGACAGGTCGTAAACACATACCCTACCATGTTCATTGGGGTTGTTTCCGGCAATGAAAACGAAATTGTCAACCTGGTTGCAGCTTATGGCAACAGCATTTACGGGGATTGGCAAATCAATACTTGATTCAATTGTTTTGCTATCCAGGTCGTATATCCACAAACTGCTTGTAAAATTATTTTTAGTGGCCGCAATAAACATTTTTCCTGCATTATTTTTAGTGCAACTGCCAATGATGTAGTTACCAATGTCCAGGAAATCAGAAGATGAAAAATCATCATTAAAAATTATAGCATTTCCTGTTGAATTTTGAATAGAGAGGATTTGTGCATTTGTTGCATTGTCTGTTATTATATTAGTACAAAATCCGCCATCAGTAATTTGTGGCAAGCTAATATTATTATTATTGCCGTTAATCGCCAGTATCATACCTAATCCACCGGTATAAATGGTATTATTTCCCGCAGAATAATCCAGCCCCATTAGATAGTTGTAATCGTAACTTTGTGAAACGATAAGCTCATCCAGGCTTTCTGCATCCATTATTCTAATACCTGTTTCATTAATATTTCCTAATATGCCAATATAATAAAGTTTGTTATTATCAGGATTGTATGTCATTTTGCCAATATCGGATACTGTCGTTGTACGAAATCCCTTTTCCCAGGGCGGAGAAAATTCATGATAATACAACTTGGATTCTTCCTCTTCATTTTCTATTCCTGCAAAAAGGATATCATTTGTAGTATAACTTAAACAAAGGCTATTGAACCCGTTGGCAATTAAGTTTGGGTCATCTGACAGGTTTGATGTGGCATATTCTAAAATTTCGTTAGTGTTGGCAATGTACAGGTTGCTTCCTGAATTATTGATGGCAATATCATTTATACCATAAACAATTCCGTCATTAAAAGATAGTTCATCATTATTGGCCCCGTCAATTTTCCCTATCCGGTTAATGCTGTTACCACCTGCTGAAACAAACCAATATGCCATATTTGTAGTTTCATGGTAAATCACCGATGATTTGATGAGCGCCTGCAAAGGGATACCGGCATCAATGGTCGTGATAATTGAGTTGTCTGTTAGATCGATGATAACAAGTTTCCCGGCTTCTGTTGCGCAATACAGTTTCAGGTATGATCCGTGAAGTGCGATTTTATTCTCAACATTGAGGCAAATTGCATGATCGATGGTCCGATCAGTATCAGAAATTACAATTTCGCCGGTTTTCAATTTTGTTGTGCCGTCAATCATGATTACCTTTTTTCCGGCATAAACATAAAAGGTGTTGTTACCAGGATTGTAAACGGCATCCTGTGGAAAGCACCCACCGTTATCATCAGGGATATCAATATTCTTTATCAGATGTTCATCTGTGCTCTCGGATAAATCTTCCGGGCTTGCGACATTTCCGGTAATCCAGTCGAAAGGTTCGCGAAGCATAAGGTATTTCGCATAAAATGTTGAATCCGGTTTTTCAATTGTTACAATGGCTTTGCCGTCAGGTAACGTATCAATGGTAGTTATTAATGAAACTGGTTGGGCAAATAAAATGCTATTTAAGAAAAATAACATAATCAGGCTAATGGTAAATTTATTTTTGTTCATGATAAATAATTTTTGTAGTATAAATTGCCCTATATCAAATGATTTGAAATTCATTGGTTTATTTTAAGAGGGTTTTGCGGGGGCAAATATAAGAAAATTATTTTTGTAAATAAAATTATTAAAATCTGGAAAAGCCTGATCGTGAAACAGGGCAACATTGATGAACTAACAGCAACCCTCAGGAAATTTGAACCTTATGTTGATGCTTTTATCACCGATACTTTTGACCCTGTATCAGGCGCATCGGGGGCCACTGGCATTGCCCACGATTGGGGGATTAGCAAAAAGCTGGTGGGGGTTTCAAAAAAGCCTGTTGTCCTGGCCGGTGGATTAAATGCAGAAAATGTTTTTGAAGCGATTGTTAAGGTCCGTCCCGCCGGGGTTGATGCACACACGGGGCTTGAAGATCAACATGGAAGGAAAGATTTGGAGAAATGCAGGGAATTTGTTGCCGAGGCTAAACGGGGGTTTCGGTTAATCCACCGGTGAAACTACAGTTTTTAAATTTTGGATATGGCCGGATGATTATTGTTGATTTGTGTTTATGTGTTTATGTACTCATGTGTTTATGTTGAATCGTAATGATAAAACAACTGGACACCCCAACACTTTTACACTCGAAAACATTAACACCCGAACACCCGAACACAATCCCTAAACATCTATTCATCAAATGGTTCCTCAAATTCAGGCTTAATCTTCACGCCGTCATATTTTTTCTCGATACCATTTTCATAAGAGATCACGAGGAAAAGTGTCCCGTCTGAATTGTATTTTTTCCAGTTGCCCTCTTTAAAGCCCATCATATATTCAATCTCGTCCTTTATGTTTCCATTGTCCCAATAGTAAATGTGTTTTCCATTTGGGTTGTCCTCAATAAACTCGCCTTCAAACAGCAGGTTTCCATCGCTGGAGAAATATTTCCAAATGCCATTGCGCATGCCATACGAATAACTGCCCTCTTCGCGGTGGTCTCCATATTCATAAACCCAGGGGCCTTCTTCTTCCCCTTCAATAAATTCCCCTTCGGCAATTATGGCCCCATCTTCGCGGTACTCAACCATCAGGCCATCAAGCAATCCGTTTAAATATTCTTCCTCCCGCAAAATATTGCCCGAAGGATAATACCAAACCCAATCACCTTTAAGTTTTCCATCTTTGCCATAAGTGCCGGTTTGTTCAATGTTTCCGTTTTTGTGGTAATACTTCCACTTGCCGGCCTTGACCCCGTTATTATAGCTGCCTTCGGCTTTCAATTCCCCGCTCCGGTAAAACTCCTTCCAGGCACCATCTTTCAACCCATCCTCCTTTACAATCCCCTGGCCAACAATTTTCCCAATATCAAAAATATACCCGGCTGCTATGGTCCCGTCTTCGGCATATTCGCGACGGACACCCTGCGGCACACCGTTCCGGTAACTTTGCACAACTTTTACACTTCCGTCCCCGTAATATTCCTTCTCCACCTTCAGGCGCACAAGCTCCACAACATCTTCCTGTTTTTCGCCATCCACCCATTTTGATGTGGCAATCAGTTTTCCGGCCTCATCATACTCTTTAAAATAACCGTTCTTCAAATCGTTTTTGTAAGTCCCTTCAGATTGGACTAGCCCGTTTTCATGGAAAAACTTCCATAAGCCCTGCATTCTTCCCTCGCTGTCGAGACGGTTAATTTTTTCGCGGCTGATAACATATCCTTTTTTATAGGTGGTGAGCGCTACCACACGTCCATCCCTGCCAAACTCCTTGGCCAGTCCATTTTCGCGGCCATCTACAAAATTCACGGTTTTTAAAATTGTTGAATCAGGATAATAATAAGTGGTCAGGCCCTGTTTAATATCGTCTTCGAAATTTTCTGTAATAATTTCACCATCAAGAAAAGTAGTCCTCAAGCCGTTTTTTTGCCCCTCTTTATAATTAATTAGGAGGGTCAATTTCCCTTCATCATCAAAAAATTTCCAGGTGCTGTCCAATAAAAAATCCACCCTGTTCCCTTCCGACTTCAGGATACCGGTTTCGTAATAGGTTTTCCAGTAGCCATCCGGCTTGCCGTTGCGCATGTTCCCCTCGCTCGAAACGTTCCCATTTTGGTAATAGAATTTATTGTAACCGTTTGGGGCAATCTCATTTTGAGAAAGTAAAACGCCCGTCATCACGATAAAAGAAAAGAGAAGTATTGGTATTTTTAGTTTCATCCTTATCAATTTAATGTGTCAATGGTGATCGGTGATCAATCAACAGTCAGCAATTTTCAGTCATTCGTCACTTCTTTCTTGACGTTTCCAAGTCCATACGGACGTTGGAAAGTCTTGTGGATATCCAACTTCGATCATCCGTATTCATTATTAAGGTATCAAACCCGAAACCTGCGAAACGAAGCAAGTGACACAAAGTTAACCCGCCTGGGCCCGTATGGGAAACTTGCAAAGCGCAGAGAGCTATGAGCAAAGTGCCGGATGTTGGGTGTCGGGTGAAGGAAGCCAAGCGCAACCTGAAACCAGAAACCCGAAACTTGAAACCTGAAACTTGCCCCTCCATTTTCCGAACGCCAAAATTAATAAACTTACCTAACCAATCAACAAATTACACCCCCTGATGTCGGAATCATCGAAACGGCCTAAAACTTCAAAACGGCCATCGGTGTGGGTTTTGCCCAAATCCTG
>NIVA01000110.1 GCA_002254335.1 Bacteroidetes bacterium 4572_114
TTTCAGTATCAAAGGAAGATTATACTGGCTGGAAACCTGGAAGGTCTTAACACGATCCGGCATATGAACCCGAAAACCTAACAGGTTTTGGAAACCTGTTAGGTTTAGAACAAATCCAAATCTGCGCAAATCTGAGAAATCAATGGCGAAAAAGGATCAGCCAAACAGCTTCCTAAACACATCTTCAATTTTAGCCACGGGGACTAATTCAATATTAAAGCGCTTGTGTTCAAGGTTTTTGAAGTTGTATTTTGAGAGGACGATTTTTAGATTCATGCAAAACAAGAATATCAATATTTTTGCTGTTTAGAAAATCTATAGCCCCCCTTTAATAATATTTCTTGAGCAAATACATTTTTATTATATCTTTGGGTCTCTATTTGAGAACCCTTTAATCAATAAAATGACAGACACTTATACCAATCTTACCGATTACAACAATGTTAAAGCATTGTACGATGGCCTGAAAGACGGTGGCAATACCGAAAATCTGCTAACCGAAGTGGAAACATCCTGGCCTTCCGATATGTGGGAACTGAGGGCGGAATTGCTTGGTAAATCACCCCACCTCTCGATGGAAGTACTGAAAGCTACAGCGGATAAAACCGATGTGCTGCCCGAAAGTATCATCTTCGAAATCATGGCGGCCAATCCCGACGAGCTTAAAAAAGATGAACTGATAAAGTATCTTGAGGACAAAGAAAATCCTTTACCCGGGTATATGATCGATATTCTTAAGCAGGTATCAATGGGAACAAGCTATAAAACCGTTCTGCAAAAAGAGATGGCCCACCACAACCGTTTAAAAACAAGGGCAGCGCACGATATGATACGCAGTCTGCTAAACGACACCCTTTTATATACAAACGAATTGCGTAACTGGCTCGATAATTTGGGGGGCAAGCGGGCCGATGAGCAAATTATTTCATCCTATCTTCAGGAAGGCAATTACTCCGGCGCACTGGCTCTGGCCGGTATGATGCCGGGACTATACAATTATTCAGAAAAAGAAATAGTAGAGCACAATTACTATACTGAATTGCTCGACCTTAGATTAAACCTTGACCAACAGGGAAGATCATTTTTCGATCTCGATAGCACAGAAGTAACGAACCTTGCCTACATTGCCAACAACAGCAAAGGAACAGGCGGGGCACAGGCAAGGGGGATATTGGAATCAGCTTACGGTTATAAGTTCTGCAATTGCCTGTATGTACCTGATACTTCGGGCTATAAAAGCAGTAGTAGTTTTAGTTACGAGGCTTTTAACAAAGCTTTCGGTCCCGAAATAGATGTGAATCCCAACCCGGCCAGCGATTGGGTGGCTTTCAATTACGCTTTGCCCGATGGTGAGGCGGAAGGAATTATCAAAATTTCGGATGTAAACGGAAAGATAATTGAAACTTTTACCGTTACAGGACTGCAGGGCCAAAAGGTGTGGGATACCTGGAAAACAAATCCTGGAATTTATTTCTACACATTCACAGTAAACGGAATAACAAAATCCGGTAAATTGGTAATAAACAAATAATAAAAACGGAGGATGGCCGTAAGGCTGTCCTCCTATTAAAATTTTTATGAGAAAAATAATTGTATCATTATTACTCGTAATTTCATCCTTATTTCTGTTTTCACAAAATTACATGGTGAACTGGCAGTCCTGTTTTGGAGGTTCAGATTTTGATTATGCAACCGATATGGTTGAGTTCAACAACAAATATTTTATTTTGGGAAATACCTTCTCCAATGATGGCGACATTTCCTTTCTTCATGGAGAGAATGATTTTTGGCTTGTATGCACGGATTATCAGGGCAATATGTTGTGGGAAAGAACCTATGGAGGTTCGGATAGTGATGGAAGCCACAGAATATTTTCGACAGGTGAAGGCTATTTTTATTTGCTCGGTACATCATTCTCCTCAGATGGAAACATAACAAATGATCCATATTTAGACTCTGGAGATTATTGGATATTAAAAATCGATAACCTTGGAAATATTATTTGGGATAAAATAATAGGTGGAAATGCAGGTGAAACCCTATGGACCGGGTTACTGACAGCGGATAACGGAGTTGTAGTCATTGGACAGACATATTCCAATGATGGTGATGTAAGCATTTCTTACGGCATGGGTGATACATGGCTGGTTAAGATAAACAGCGAAGGCGAACTGGAATGGGATTTTACTATCGGAACCGATTTTATCGATGTTGGCCAGACCATCATCCAAACTTCCGATGGAGGCTACCTCGTAGGCGGCAGCTCTATGCTTGGGCAGGGCGGAAACATCACCTGCGAACCACACAGCTCATTGGCTGATGCAATTTTAACAAAACTTGATGCCGACCGAAACATCGAATGGCAGCATTGTTATGGGGGCAGTGATCATGATGGGATTTATAAAATTATTGAGTTGAGCGATGGTTATTTGTTTTCAGCATTTACTGCTTCTGATGATGGAGATGTGACCGGATATCACGGCAATACAGATATTTGGATAGTGAAAATTGATTTTTTTGGTAATATCATATGGGAGCATTGTTTTGGTGGTTCGAACGGTGAAGTAGCTCATAATATATTTCAAATGAATAATAATGAAATGACTATTTTCGGACAAACCAGATCAGATGACGGGGATGTGAGTGGAAATCATTCCCAAAGCGAATATGATCATGATATTTGGATGTTTTCAATTAACAATGAAGGGGAATTAATTCAACAACAGTGTTTTGGTGGTTTAGGTAATGAAGCTGTAAGCGGTTTAAGATACGGGGTAGTTAATCAAAGCGAAAATAAATTTATTATAGCTGCTGCAACCGATTACGGCCCTTCCTTTGATGTAGGCTGCACACCGCATGGCGGCAATGGGGTTGACCGGGATTTCTGGGTATTTGAGGTAAAGGATACCACGGTAAATATTAATGAGAATGAAGTTAATGATAGCGGTATAAAGGTTTACCCAAACCCTGCGAAGGATTATGTGGTGTTTGAGTTGCCGGCCGGCGCACCCCCCTCAATTACCCCTGGGGGGAAACGCCCTACACTACTAATAACAAACATCTTTGGGAAGGAAAAAGCGCGGATAGCGTTATGGCAGGAGGTAACGGTATGGGATTGCAGGGGGATGGAAGCGGGGGTTTATTTTTACAGTTTTGAAACCGAAGGGGTAAACTTAATGGGGAAGATAATTTTACAGAAATAAATTACAATGTTTCAAAATCTAAATATAACAATACCCTTTGAGGTCATAAAAGACGGCGGCAACACCGAAGGTCTTGTAGCTGATGTAGAAACAAGCTGGCCTCAGGATATGTGGGAACTCCGGGAGGAGTTGTTGGGCAAATCGCCCCATTTGTCAATGGATGTTTTAAAAGCAGCAGCTGATAAAACCGAAGTGTTGCCCGAAAGCATTATTTTTGAGATAATGGCGGCCAACCCCGATGAATTGAAAAAGGAAGAATTAATTAAATATCTTGAAGACAAGGAAAATCCTTTGCCCCAATATATGATCGGTATTTTAAGGCAGCTTGCCCTGGGCACGACCTATAAAACAGTATTGCAACAACAATTGGCCGTCCATAACCAGATTAAAACCAGGGCAGCCCACGATATGATCAGGAGTATTATTAGTGATACTGTGATGAATTTTCCCGAATTACGTAACTGGCTCGACAACCTGGGCGGTATCAGGGCCGACCGGCAAATCGTAAGCACCTACCTAACCGAAAACAACTATACTGATGCGCTTGCCCTGGCCGGTTTGTTGCCTGGCCTGTATGAATTGGAGGGCAATACATTAACTGAACACAACTACTACATGGAGGTACTTAATCTCCGGGTTACGGTTCAACAACAAGGGAGAAACATACTTGATCTTACCGGTAACGAAATTGCCCAACTCAACAACATTGCAGCAAATAGCAGGGGCATTGCCGGTGCCGAAGCAAGGGGAATACTTGAATTTGGGTATGGATACAGTTACTGCGACTGCCTGAACGTGGGGGATAACCAGGGTTATAAAAGCTATACATATAATCCGGCTTCTATTAACCAGGCTTATGGCATGGCTTTAACTGTCGATCCCAACCCTGCCAAAGATTGGACTGTGTTTAATTACACCCTCCCCGAAAATGCCGCCCGGGGATTAATTAAAATCAGCGATGTTTATGGTAAATTAATAGATTCATTTACTGTTACCGGTACGCAAGGCCAAAAACTCTGGGATACCCGTAACATTAGGCCTGGTGTATATTTTTATTTTTATGATGTTAATGGAATGACAGAATCAGGGAAAATAATTATTAGTAAATAGTATAATCATGGGGGATGATTTTTGTGTCATCCCCCTTAATTCTTTACATGATGAAAAGAATAATTATTTTGCTAATTTCAATAATTGCAGCCTTCAGTGTTTTCCCACAAACTTTCCAGATAAATTGGCAATCTTGTTTTGGTGGTACTGAAAGTGATAAGACCAGGGATATAATAGCCATTGATAACGGATACATGGTTGCAGGCTCGACAAAATCAAATGATGGTGACATATCTTCTAATCATGGATCTGTTGACGCATGGCTTGTGAAAATAGATAATTCAGGAAATTTACTTTGGGAAAAATGCTTTGGGGGTACAAAATCAGAGTTTTTTGCAAGGATATTTCAAGACACTGAAGGATATTTATATTTAATTGGCAACTCTACTTCTTCCGATGGAGATATCAGCAATGACCCATACCCGGAATCCACTGATTTTTGGATCGTAAAAATTGACAGCCTGGGGAACATTATTTGGGACCGTATTGTTGGTGGAAATATTTTGGACCAGATATGGACCGGGGTCTTAACTTCTGATGGCGGAGTGTTAGCCTATGGTTGGACGGGTTCGCCGGATGGTGATGTTACCGTTAGCTATGGCGCTTACGATATGTGGATGGTAAAGCTGAACAGCGATGGCGAAAAGGAGTGGGATTTTAGTATTGGCACCGACTGGTTCGATTACGGGCAGGCCGTTATACAAACCAGCGATGGGGGGTTTCTTTGCGGTGGGTCAAGTGTGATTGGTGATGACGGTAACTTAGTTTGCGAGCCGTTTAATTATTCACATGGGGAAGCCATCTTGGTTAAACTGGATGCCGACCGCAATATACAATGGCAACAATGCTATGGTGGCAGCGACCATGATGGGGTAACCGCTTTACTTGAAATAGAAGATGGATATATTTTTGGAGGGTATGGTGGTTCTGCCGATGGAGACCTTACCGGTTCAGGTTGGCATTATGAAAATGATATTTGGCTTGTCAGGCTGGATTGGTGGGGGAATATTATTTGGTCGAAGTGCTTCGGTGGATCACGTAATGAATGGTTAAGCGAGATACATCAAACAAGCGATGGGGACTTTTTAATCCCAGGTTTTACCTCATCCCATGATGGAGACGTAACCGGTAACCACACTTTAAGTGAATATGATAATGATATTTGGATTTTGAAAGTAAGCAGTGATGGTGAGTTGATATCCCAACAGTGTATTGGTGGGAGAGGCGATGAAACAGTGAATTTCGGGGCAATAAAAAAGAGCGATAATAATTTTGTAATTGCCAGTAAAACAACCTGGGGGCCTTCGTATGATGTAACATGTACCCCTCATCCAAATCCTGGTAGTCCACGCGCCGATTTCTGGATATTAGAAATCAGCGACACAACAGTAAATATAAATGAGAATGAAGTTAATGATGGCGGGATAAAGGTTTACCCAAACCCGGCGAGGGATTATGTGGTGTTTGAGTTGCCGGCCGGCGCACCCCCCTCAATCCCCCCTGGAGGCCTGCCGGCCGGCAAGGCAGGGGAGAAGAACCCCATAATAAAAATACATAATGTTTTCGGGCAGGAAGTTACGGAAATAATTGTAAGGTCGCAGGTAAATGTGTGGGATAGCAGGGGAGTAAGGGCAGGTATTTATTTTTATAAACTTAAACTGGAAAATAAAATACTTAGCGGCAAAGTGATTATTAGATAATTAATTTAAAACCTAACAGGTCTCGGAGACCTGTTAGGTTTTATTCCACTACTGCTCAATCCCTGTCCTGTGGCTGAACGAGACCTTCCAGGTTTTAACTCAGAAAAGTGCCGGTATATTCAGAATCATAGGAAGATGCTCATGGCTGGAAACCTGGAAGGTCTTTGTGCAACCGGGCAGGTGAACCCAAAAACCTAACAGGTTTTGGAAACCTGTTAGGTTTAGCCCCACAATTTCTCAAA
>NIVA01000111.1 GCA_002254335.1 Bacteroidetes bacterium 4572_114
TCCACACCGGTGAGTAAAAGATCCATTTCTTCCGGGTTGTTCAGCGCTTTCATAATGTGGTAAAACCCAAAGGGGAACATGCGCCCGCGGGCTTTTTGAAATGCCTTGGATAAACTGGGTAACCCGACGATGAAACCAACCATTTTACCATCTTTGAAAATAATCACCGTGTATTTGGGCTTTAAAACGGGTGCGTATTTTTTGGCCACAAAATCAATCATTTCGTCCGTAAACGGAGCAACGTAAGGCAATTCGGCAAATGCCACATTGAGTAGTTCAAATACCTGATGAATATATTGTTTGATGTGTTTTTTCTTACTCATGTGTAATACTTCCAGCCCGTTACGCTTTTTGATGATTTCAGCCAGGCGCATGGCTTTTTCCGGAATTTCCTCAATCTTCAGCCTGAACTCAACCCAGTCGGTTTCCTTTTCATATCCCAGTGCCTCAAAATGCTCCCGGTAATAAGGGAAATGCATCACCGAAGCGATCGAAGGCAGGTATTCAAAACCTTCGATCAACAGTCCCTGATTATCAATATTTGTAAAACCCAGAGGCCCGTGAACGGCTTCCATATCCTGTTCCCGCAACCAGTTTTCAGCCGTTTCAAACAGTAACTTTGAAACTTCTCGATCATCCACAAACTCAACCCGCGATATTCTCCCCATCCTTCGTCCGATCTTTTTATTGTAAAGATGATTGATGATCGCCGCGATACGTCCGACACACTTACCGTCTTGCCAGGCTGTCCAGAACTTGGCATCACAAAAGGCAAAAGCCGGGTTTGTTTCCGGATTTAATTGTTTCATTTCACCGCTTTTCAAGGGCGGTATCCAATAAGGATTATCCTTGTAAAGATGGTAAGGAAAATCCACAAATTGTTTCTTGTCCTTTTTCGAAGTGACTTCCCTGATAGTTATCATAATCAATTGGTTCAAATAAAAAAGTAAAGTTACTTTTAAAAATTAAATAATCCGAAAACAATCGCTTATTTAGATTGATTAAACCTTGTGTTTTAATACATTTGTGCCGAAAATACTGAAAACCGGTCATTATGGAAAGAGTACTCATTATCGGAAGTTTGGGACAAATTGGTTCCGAGCTGGTTATTGCCCTGCGCAAAAAATACGGGGCTGAAAATGTTTTTGCCACCGACATCAAAAATCCGGGTAACAAATTAAGAAAGAGCGGCCCCTTTCAAATACTTGATGTGCTTGATTTTAAAAACCTGCTTCATTTCATTGTCAGGCACCACATCACCCAGATTTACAACCTTGCAGCCGTATTGTCGGGCAATGCCGAGAAAATGCCGCTTCAGGCATGGGACATCAACATGAAAGCCCTGATGAACTCTCTTGAAGCTGCCCGCCAGTCGGAAGCCAAAAAGTTGTTCTGGCCCAGTTCCATTGCCGTATTCGGCCCGACGACTCCACGACACAACACCCCGCAGCTTACGGTGATGGAACCCAACACGGTTTACGGCATTTCAAAACTGGCCGGAGAAAGATGGGGCGAATATTACAACAAACGTTATGGAATTGACTTCCGCAGCGTGCGCTATCCCGGCCTGATCAGCTACAAGACCGAACCTGGCGGCGGAACAACAGACTATGCCGTGGAAATATTTTTTGAGGCGGTAAAAAATAAAAGCTATGAATGTTTTCTCTCGGAAGATACCGCCCTCCCGATGATGTTTATGGAAGATGCCATTCAGAATACCATCAGACTGATGGAAGTGGAAGGCGACAAATTGTCCTTGCGTTCTTCATACAACATGGCCGGTATTTCATTCACACCGAAAGAGCTGGCTGAAAGTATTCAAAAAAGGATTCCGGAATTCCGGATTACTTACAACCCTGACTTCAGACAGGTCATTGCCGAAAGCTGGCCGGCAAGCATTGACGACAGTGTGGCCCAACGTGATTGGGGACTGAACGTTAATTACGATCTGGAAAAAATGGTGGATGTGATGCTGAAAGAAGTTTCTAAAAAGTTAAAAGGTTGAAATAAAGTGTATTTTCGCTTTCATAAATGAGACAGCGCGAAGAAAAATATTACCGCCGGAAGGTGAACACGTCTTACATCACTTCGGTGATCAGTATTTCTCTTGTATTATTTACACTGGGCGTTCTGGGTTTTTTCGTCATTAATGCCAAAAGCATATCAAGATACATTCGCGAAAATATCGGGTTCGAGATCATCATGGAACAAAACACCCGGGAAGCCGATATTCTTCATCTTCAGAAAATGCTCGACACCAAGCCGTATGTGAAAAGTACGGAATACATCACTAAAGAAGAAGCGGCGCGCCGGCTCTCCGATGCACTCGGTGAAGATTTTACCGGCTTTTTCAGTGATGAGGACAACCCGTTGCTTCCTTCCATCGATGTCAGGTTTAATGCCGAATGGGCCAACAACGACAGCCTGGCAAAGATCCAGACTTTCGTACTTTCAAATAAAGGGGTCAAGGATGTTTATTATCAGAAATCACTCATCCACATCATCAACCGCAATTTGAGAAGGATCAGTTTTATCCTTCTCGGACTCAGCCTGCTGTTACTCATCATTGCTGTTGCCTTAATTAACAATACCATCCGGCTGGCCATTTATTCGCGGCGCTTTATCATCCGAAGCATGCAACTGGTAGGTGCCACCCGGACTTTTATTCAAAAACCGTTTATTATAAAAGGCATTGTCCAGGGGATAACCAGCGCAGTGATTGCGCTTATCCTGCTGACAGCCATCATTGCGGGTTTATGGAACAACCTTCCCGAATTAAAACCGCTGTCGAGCCCGGAGATGTTGCTTTTTCTTTATTTGTTCGTGCTGGTAACGGGTATGTTTGTCTCGGGCATACTTACTTATTTTGCCGTCAGAAAATATTTAAACCTGAAGCCGGACAGATTATATGGTTAACTATTCTTAAAACAACCGGCATTAAAAAACAAATTCTTTTACTTTTGCCGAAAAATAAACCTATGGCAACAAAAAAATCTAAACAAAAAGGAGGAGACGAGGGACCGCGTTTTGTATTCAACAGGCAAAACTATGTAATGATCATTGCCGGGCTGGTGGTTTTGGCCGCCGGTTTTTTGCTGCTTATCGGTGGCGGCTCTGATGACCCCAAGGTTTTCAATTATTCACTTTTTGACTTCAGACGTCTGACGCTTGCGCCGATACTGATACTGATCGGATACATTATCGAGATCTTTGCCATCTTGAAAAGACCTAAAGTCCGGTCCTGATTTTTCCACAACCAAATAACCTTACATGAGCTGGATAGAAGCAATCATCATTGCTATTGTTGAAGGAATAACAGAATTTCTCCCCATATCTTCCACAGGTCACATGATGCTGACGGAAGGGATTCTTGGAATGAAAAGCAATGATTTCATCCAGGCATTCATCATTAACATTCAGTTTGGCGCCATCCTGTCGGTGGTGGTACTTTACTGGAAACGCTTTTTTCAATCCTGGGATTTCTATTTTAAATTGTTTGTGGCATTTCTGCCTGCTGCCGTTATCGGGTTGTTGTTGAGTGATTACATCGACAGCCTGCTTGAAAATGTTTACGTAGTTGCCATCATGTTGATCCTCGGAGGTATTGTTTTGTTGTTTGTTGACAAATGGTTTAACAATCCGTCGGAAGATCAGGAAATAAGTTACCTGACTGCGCTGAAGATCGGTTTCTTCCAGACTATTGCCATGATTCCGGGCGTTTCAAGATCGGCAGCCACCATTGTAGGCGGAATGAGCCAAAGGCTAACCCGTAAAACCGCAGCCGAGTTTTCCTTTTTCCTTGCTGTCCCGACCATGTTTGCCGCTTCGGGATACAAACTGATGAAAAATTATGAGGCCATCAACACGGATAATATTCCGATGCTTATTGTAGGAAATATCGTGGCCTTCATTGTGGCCATGATCGCCATTAAATCATTCATCACCTACCTCACCAAACATGGCTTCAAAGCTTTCGGTTATTACCGGATAATCGTCGGCGTTGCCATTCTTGTTTTCATTGCTTTGGGATATGACTTAACCATTGATTGATGAAGTTCGATTTTCTTTCGGGTGAAGTCCTTCTTATTGATAAACCCTATGGGTGGACTTCGTTTGATGTGGTCAATTTTCTCCGGTCTTTCATCCGTAAAATGTATGACATAAAAAAACTGAAAGTAGGCCATGCCGGGACACTTGACCCGCTGGCAACCGGCCTGCTGATCATCTGCACCGGAAAAAAGACCAAAGAGATTGATAAATACCAGGGCATGGATAAAACATACATCGGCACTATGGAGTTGGGAGCAACAACCCCGTCATTTGACAAAGAAACCGAACCCGACCGTTACTTTGAATACAAGCACCTGACAGTTAGCGACCTGGAGAAAGCCCGGCAGCAGTTTATCGGGGAAATTGAACAGACCCCGCCTGTTTATTCGGCTGTAAAAATTGAAGGAAAAAGAGCTTTCGACTATGCACGTAAAAAGAAGCAGGTGAAAATAAAAACCAGGAAAGTCATGATTCATGATTTTCAGCTCATGAACATTCATCTGCCTCACGTTGATTTTATGGTCAGGTGCAGCAAAGGGACCTACATCCGTTCGCTGGTTGATGATTTTGGAAAAGCGCTTCAAAGCGGAGCCCATCTCACCGGGTTGAAAAGGACACAAATAGGGGAATATAATGTGAGTGAAGCATTTACAGTTGAAGAATTCAGGAAATTAATTCTTTCTCAAACCGGACATTCTGACAGCCAATCGTCATAAAATCAAGATACTCATTCTAATATTCTCATAATCAAATTTATATCGGTACTTCTATTGACTTTTTTACTATATTGTTGTATCTTTGCAGGCTTTTTGTGCTCAACGAAAAGCGGACCTTAATAAGTTCTGATAAGAAAGCGCGTTTTAGTTGGTTTTAAAAGTAAGTTACTTCAAATGAAATTATCACAGTTTAAGTTCAATCTGCCTAAAAATTTGATTGCAAACCGTCCACCGGAAAACAGGGATGAATCAAGAATGATGGTCGTAAACAGAAAAACAAAAGAAATTGAACATAAGGTGTTCAGGGATGTGATCGACTATTTTGATGACGGTGATGTGCTGGTTATCAACAATACCAAAGTTTTTCCTGCCAGGTTGTACGGTGAAAAAGAGAAAACGGGGGCAAAAATCGAAGTTTTTTTACTTCGTGAACTGAACAGGGAGTCCCGTTTATGGGACGTGATGGTTGATCCTGCACGGAAAATCCGTATTGGGAACAAATTGTATTTTGGGGAGGAAGAGCAACTGGTTGCCGAAGTCATTGACAACACGACCTCACGCGGAAGGACATTGCGGTTCCTCTTTGACGGCCCGTACGAAGAATTCAAAAAGACCATCCAGTCGCTGGGAGAAACACCTTTGCCGAAAGAACACGAGCGCCCTGCCGAGCCCATTGACGATGAGCGTTATCAGACCATTTACGCCAAGCACGAAGGCGCTGTGGCAGCACCCACAGCAGGTATGCACTTTTCACGGGAACTGATGAAACGTCTTGAGATCAAAGGGGTGAATTTTGCAGAAATCACACTTCACACCGGACTGGGTAATTTCAGGCCCATTGAAGTGGAAGACCTGACAAAACACAAGGTGGATTCTGAAGAAATGTTTATTGACCAGCATACGGCGGATTTGGTCAACAAAGCCTTTGAAACCAAACACAGGGTTTGTGCCGTGGGAACCACCAGCATGAAAGCCCTGGAGTCGGCAGTTTCGATTACCGGCAAGATCAAGCCTTTCAAAGGATGGACAAACAAATTCATCTTCCCTCCTTATGAGTTTCATACGGCCAACGCCATGATCACCAATTTCCATTTGCCCATGTCGCCAATGTATATGATGGTTTCGGCATACCTGGGATATGAATTTGCCAAAGAAGTTTACAAAACGGCCATCAAGGAAAAATACCAGTTCTTTACTTATGGCGATGCCATGCTGATCATTTAAAAGTTTCAGGAACCAAAAAATATAAAGACCCGGATAACATTCCGGGTTTTTTGCTTTAATGAAAAAAGTAATTTTACACGGGATATTAAAAAGTCATGGAGCACTATATTCTCATTGTAGCTGCAGGAAAAGGGCAGCGGATTGGCGGAGAACCCAAACAATTTACTGAATTGTCGGGGCTACCCGTTCTCATGCATACACTTGTGCCCGATGAGGTGCTGGTGGCCATTCATGACGGCGTGAGGCCGCTTGTGTCTGTGGATACCATTCAACGAACCTTCAACATGGCTCAAAGGAAAGGCAGTGCCATCCCGGCGGTTCCGGTAAATGAATCTGTCAGGGAAACAGATGGCTCACTTAACAAACCGGTTGACCGGAGGAAACTCCGGATCATTCAGACGCCACAGGTTTTTTATTCCAGCCTGATCAAAAAAGCATACCATCAAAACTACCGGGATAGTTTTACCGATGATGCTTCAGTACTGGAAAGTACCGGCCAGCCTATATATCTTGTGGAAGGTAATCCCGAAAACATAAAAATCACAACTCCTGCCGATTTGATAATGACTGAAGCATTGCTGAAAAAAAACAAACCAGATGTTTAACGAATTCATTGGATGTTTTAAAAAAATGAACCGCCGGCTTTTACGAACTTGAAATTTAATTTGATTCCGGCATAATTATTGACAAGTGAATTGGTCAAAATTGTAGTTCATTCCGGTTTTTGAAAAATTATAAAAACAAATGGAAAAGAAAGTCGCTTTGGTTTTGGGTAGTGGCGGGGCGCGCGGCATAGCGCATATCGGCGTCATTCATGAATTAATAGAACAGGGTTTTCAGATCACATCCATATCCGGAGCCTCAATCGGCGCCGTGATCGGTGGAATTTATGCTTCGGGAAAACTCGATGACTACGAGAAATGGGTCTGCTCGCTGGATAAATTCGACGTCTTCAACCTGATTGATTTTACGTTAAGCACCAGCGGAATTATCAAAGCAGACAAAGTGTTCCATGAAATCAGAAAATTTATTCCCGACCGGAATATTGAAACACTCCCTATTCCTTTTACGGCCATAGCAACCGACATCAGGAATAAAAAAGAAATTTGCTTTACCTCGGGCAGTTTGTACGAAGCGATCAGGGCCTCCATTTCCATCCCAATGGTTGTAACTCCTGCATATATTAACGGTATCCTGCTTGTGGATGGGGGAGTATTGAATCCTGTCCCGGTAAACCAGATCAAGCGAAATCCAGGTGATACACTTGTTGCCGTGAATGTTACGGCGCAAATCCCTTTCGATAAAAAAATGGATATTGAAAAAAAGAACGGGTATATAAACAACCTGACCAATGGTCGTTTAAAAGCAGTTCAGGAAAAGCTGTCCCATCTTTTCCCTTCCAACAAAAAAGACAGCATGGGTTATTTTGAATTGATGACCGAAACCACCGGATTGATGTTGTCTCAAATCGCCAAATTAAATCTCGAATTAAATCCTCCGGACCTGCTTATTGAAATTTCAAGACAGGTGTGCGGTACGTTTGAATTTCATAAAGCCAAAGAACTGGTTGAAGCTGGAAAGGTTGCTGCACGAAAAGCGTTGGAAAATTATTCAGTTGCTTTACATCCGGAGTCTTCAAAATGAACTGTATCAATTTTTCTAACCTATATGTCTAAAAGGACGGAATTTGATTGTTCTTCCTCTCTAACTGAAACAGAAAACAAATTATATCGTTTAGCTCCGAACGACGAAGGAGTGTGGGAGTCCCCGGCAACAAATGGTAAAAAAAGATTGGTGATTAGCGATTGGTGATTAAGATCGTTGCGGGTTCCATGTCGC
>NIVA01000010.1 GCA_002254335.1 Bacteroidetes bacterium 4572_114
TTGATAATATGCTTGCCAACCGGGTTGAGCCTGAATTGGGCATAAAAGGTGACCACCCCATACATATCGCTGATTTCCAACCCGGTTTCTTTCGAAAGTTTTTCGAAAACCACCCTGGGGATATAGCCATATATGTTTTGGGTACCTTGCAGCAATGGGATAACGTTGCCTTTTTTGCCTTTATATTTTTCTATCAGGCCATCGATCAATGATAAATCGACCACATCCTGTTTTTCAATTTCTTTTTCCTTTTTAATTCTTGCAATGCGCATGATAACATCATTTTATTATGAAAGGCATAAAAGTAAACATACTTTGACATGCGTAACATATTGATACTAAATTTTAAAACGATCTAAATTAAAATTGAAGAAGCATCACTATTTAGCAGTAATATTATGCTTTTCAAATCAATGAGTTGGCAAGGTTTCGGGCTGAAAAGAAACAATGTAGCGGATGTATTTTATATTGATTCAAAATTACTTTTCGGGGATTTTGGGGGTTTAAATTATGCAGGACAATTTACATAGAACAACCTTTGACAACTTGTGTATCTATTTTAAAGACATTTGAGCTAAATATGGAGTTTCAGGGTTTACTGTAAGTTTTTGTTCTTTAGGATTAATAACAACATCAAAGTTGGGTTTTTATATTTTCATTAATGGCGGGCATATAAGCGCCACTGTCAACCATGGCCTTAACTTTCATCCTCTTGACATCTTCTTTTTTAAGATAGTTGTTTATTACAAGCGCTAAATCGTTGCTGTTAATTAACTCTATTTCTGCATATATAAATCCCATATTATTTTTATTTAATGGTCTAAACAAAGGTAATGCTTATTCCATAAAAAGGGGTTACGAAAAAAAATACTATCAAATTATTTTTGGGGGATATTTCCTATATTTGCGAAATCAAAATCACAGGTTATGAACCCTACTATTAAAATATTCATACCAATCCTTATAAGAGAGAGAGAGAGAGAGAGAGAGAGAGAGAGAGAGAGAGAACAATATACCGGTATTCAATTACCGAAACATCTTCCTCCCAGGAAGAAGCCCGCCCGCCATGATGAGAAGCCTGCCACAAAAAAACATAACTTAATTTTTTCTCACATAAATTTTGAATAAAATGAAATCAATAATTACGATAATACTTATAGTTTTTTTAATGAATTGCCTTAGTGCGCAAACGCACCAGGTAATTACTTATGTTGACACCCTGCAAAGCGGGGATGTGATAATTACCAAAACCGACATCAACGGAAATATCATCGACAAAGGCCTGGCCAAGCCCGGTTTTATTTTTGAAAACGATACCACTGAAATCATCTTTACGCCTCCAGGCCCACCCGAAAATACCGGGGATGGTTTTGTTGATAACATCGACATGCCGGGGGCCGGGGGCGGTTTCCTGCCGCAAAACATTGTGTTCAACCAACACAACGGGCACTACTACATTTATGGCTTTAGAAAAGTGATGGTTTGCAATGCAAACATGCAAACAATTAAAACCCTCGATATTTCAGACAGGGATGATTTCTCAACCTTTTATTCCGATTATCATGAACGCAGGATTTTTGTCCACCCCACACAAAACATGGTTTATGGCATGACCATAAATGGTGCTTTATTTTTGATAGATCAATACTACAATCTTGATCTGTTAACAGATCCAATTGATGATTACCTGATTGAGAGGTCCTCGATGATTCATTATTCAACAGCAGACATTGTTTATTATTATTTACAATTAACAGATGAAGACGGGGATAAATATACAAAGGTGTGCAAATACATCATATCAACTGGTGTATTAACCTCAACCACCATCCAGGATATTATCGCTTTTGATATCGAAATCCAAAACCTTGATGTGGGGTATCAAATCCTGTTATCAACAAATAACGGTATTAAGGTGTTCGACACTTCACTGGAAGAGGAAGGTACATTCTTTAGCTCTTATGAATTCGGACATATTGCAGCAATGGGCAATCTGATTTTCGCACACGAAACAGCGCCCGACAACAAATTGCTTGTGATTAATTCATCAGGAAACCAGGTGCAGCTATTATCATTTACTAATACCAATACCAGTGTTAGGTTTGCACTTGCCGATGTAACTTGGCCGAAAATAGCTCCCAGATAATTGGCTGTGGTTCGGAAGATGTTGTTTTCATCAACAAGCAAACTGGTGCCCGGACCACAGAAGAAAGCTCTTTAATTGGCCAGATGTACCGCGTTGCGCCAGGCACAAGTTCCAACGTTGCCATTGCAGTACAGCCCCAGAACGGGAATGTGTTGAAGATTTCGATTTCAGGCACTCAAGTTCTCGAAACCGGTGGAAATGTATCGGGGATTTGCCGCAAAGGCGATAAGATTTACATGGCAGTAAATAAATTTAACAACCAGGGGTATATTTTAATTTTAAATGTATATTCAGGAGAAATCGTTGGTCGGGTTGAACCCACATTCGATTTCAACCCGGTGGATGTGTTTTGCCTTGATGATGAAAATGTGGACAACTACAGGGTTTATGTTCATTATGTTGTACCGGACGGTGAGGATTTGATTGGTAAGCTTATGACGTTTAATTGTAACAACCCTTCGCAAATTGCCCATGCACAACAAGACTTTGCAGGCGGCTTTCTGGAGTACCTTATCAGCCCAAATGGTACAGTTTTTATTGGTGAGAGAAGTGATATTTGTCCAATAGGATGTTATATTTATTTTCTTAATTATGACCTTACAGAAAAGAGAGGGCCTTTTTGGGCTTATGGCGGCTGTGTTAAAGAGTTTGATTTTATATTGGATCTCAATTACTTTGTTTTTACAAGCAAGTGCAATGATTCAATATATTTTTTTAACGACAGTGAAAACCATATCGAACTTGATGGGAAATGCTATGTTGAGCACCCTTACACGTTTGAATACAACATTGATGAAGAAATAGGATATTGTTTTAACCATGGTGCTTCGGGCGCAACCCATTTTTTTAGCATAAACTTAAGCAATTTTACAAGTACCCAGTTATCTCCACCTTATACGCTTCAGCTTGTTAATGAAATGTTTTACAATCCAAACGACCAATATATTTATGGTATTTCGTACGATATGATTTACATTATTTATAATGAGGATATACCAGAAGAGTACACAATAGTTAAAACAATTGATATAGAAGATAATTTCAATAGGGATGACGATTACATATTTGATGAAGCCAACAACCAATTGTATTTGCCTGTTACGGATGAAGAGGGGTATATAAATTCCAAAAAAGTGCTGGCAGTGAATTTAGCCAATGGGGCAAATAAAGTTTATGACCCTGTGCTTTCCTATCAAAAATCCATTGTGGCTCATTTCCCGGAAAAGGTTTTTAAAATTTTTGGCAAAAGCCTGGCCTGGTACCACGATAAACAAAATATTTTCTGTGCCCAGATGTATTTTTCAAATACCAGCCTCATTGCCACCCACACCCACTCCCGCACCCTCACTGGAAACTGGGACTGGATATCCTTCCCCTGCATGCCACGCTTAGGGAATGAGGGTTATGGTTCGCAGGATTTGTTGGAGGGTATTTATCCATTAGACGATCTTTCACTAATAACACTAGATGAGTCTGGTGAACTTGAGCTAACCTATGAATATCTCACATGGACAACAGACGAAATCCCGACTTTAGTTAGTACAAAGGGTTATAAATACGACAGCGACTATAGCGGCAACCAATCCCTTGACGTGACCGGAGTTGTGCTCGACCCTGCCACCCCCATCCAACTTTCATCTTCTTACGAAAACTGGATCGGTTATTTCCTGGAATTTCCATTGTTGCCCGAGGATGCCTTTGTGGGTGTATGGGACAAACTTACACGGATTACTGCAAAGGATTGGACCATGTTTAAAATCAACGGGCAATGGTTTTCTTCATCACGTGTTACGCCCATCGAATATGGCGACGGGCTTATTGTTACTGCTTCCGAAGATTGTGAAATGATCTGGGACTATGCTTGCGAGCCGGCCGAAGAGTATGAATACCCACCGCCGGAATATTTTTCTTACGATGAACAGGCAGAATATACGCCCTTTTATTTTGTGATGGACAGTACTGAAGATATTATTGAAATCGGGCTGATGGCAGACGAGAGTTGCGTGGGTGCAGCCGTTGTTGAGCCGGGCGACAGCATCGTGGAGGTAAATGCTTATCTGGCTGGCATACCATCGGGCGTACCCATAGAAGTAGAGACCTGGGGCGGGTATAAATCAGCAACAATTGGTAGCGAAAACTATTCGGTGGTCAATCCATATACAAAAAAACGTATAAGCCGCAAAGTTTATACAGGCGAAGGCCAACCCTACTACATTATATCGTTCAAGGCCGGCGAGACGGTGGGGGACGATCCGCTTGCCATGTTGCAGCCACCATCGCCCAATCCATTTAGCGAGGCTACAGTGCTCAACTTTGTTCTTAACCGGCAGGCAAATATCACACTTTCAGTACACAGCATGAGGGGCAACCTGGTAAAAACCCTGATGAGCGGCACCTATCCCGAAGGCTTGTGCGAAGCAGGATGGACAGGAACTGATGCATCTGGCAACCATGTTAAAAACGGCATTTACATTATACGGTTATCAGTGGATGACAAGGTTATTGTGAATGAGAAGGTTGTTTTGATAAGGTAGGAATTGATGTCAGCCACTGTCGGCCAAAGCCTTTGGCGGCGGAAGATGTCCATTGTCAGATGTCCGATGCCCGACGACTGAAAGGAGTCCGTACGAAGCGAAGCAAGCGAAACGAAGTAAGTGCGTATGTATCCGTATGGATGGATGTGTAATCTGAGATGTTGAGCGAAGCGAAATCCCGCCTATGCGGGGTTAGATGTTGTTGGACTATAGATCACAGATCAAACTTCACACATCCATCCATACGGACCCATACGGGCAAGTTTTGCTTCGCTTCGTACAGACTTCTTCCCTATCCGCCGTTTCGCTTTGGCCCGTCTGCCGAAGTGTACGGCCTGTCCGCCGTTTCGCTATGGCAGGCGGACGGGGCAGTCGTCGGATATCTTAGATCAAATGATTTATAAAATTAATTGTAGATTATGTTAAAAAATAAAAATATCAAGAAAACACGCTCCGGCTTTTGCACAGGAAAATCCTTTCTCTCCTCTCCTTTCTTTTTCCTTTTTCCTTTTTCCTTTCTCCTTTTTCCTTTATCTTCTCCACTCTCCTCCGCTATCCTCACCGTAAAACAGGACGGCACGGGCGATTACACCATTATCCAGGAAGCCATTGACGCAGCGGCCATGCACGATACCGTACTGGTTTGGCCGGGTACTTATTACGAAAACCTGCATATTGATACCAAACCCATAACCCTTGCCAGCCATTATTTATCTACGGGAGAAAAGCAATACATCTATCAAACCATTATTGATGGCAGTACGATAAAAAACTCGGTGATTGTTGCCGATATTTTCCCCACCGGCGTCACAGGAACCATCTGTGGTTTTTCAATCCAAAACGGTGATGCACGATACAACGAAATTAATTTTCCAATTGATTACAATGGTGTTGGAGGAGGGATTTTATTGTACAAAGCAAATATGGTCATTAACAATTGTGTGATAAAAGAGAACCTGGCTTATGCTGTTGGTGGTGGTGTTGCTGCCTGGTATTCGATTGTTCAACTTTCGGGCAATTCTATTTGCAATAATAATTCATATTTGTTTGGCGGAGGCGTTTGGGCTGGAGGTGGTGATTATATAGAATTTGATACTTTGCAATTGAATAGTATTTATTTAAACCACTCCATTTGTGGAAATGATATTTGTAAGCATTTTGAAACGGTTTGCACGGAATTCAGGATTGACACCTTTACTGTTGCAAAGGATCATGGTTATTGCTTATATAATTATCATTCAACAAACGCAACTCCAGTCTTCGATTACACACTTTTAGTAAACCATCCTGTTATCGATCAGTTTGATGCCGATGTCTATGTCAGTCCCCTGGGTGACAATGACAACAGCGGCCTTAAACCGGATGAACCATTGAGGAATATATGGTATGCCATGACTAAAATTAATCCCGACACCAACAATCAACGGACTGTGCATGTTATGCCCGGGACTTACAGCCCTTCGACAAACGGTGAAATATATCCCATCAATGCCCGCAGCAATTCCTGCCTGCTTGGCGAGGATATGAACTCCTGCATCCTCGATGCCGAACAAAGCTGGTTTCATTACAGCACACATTCCAGATCGTATGCTCTTGCACTTAAGAAGCTTAAATTTATTAATGGCAATTCATTCATTAACGATTATCACACATACTCAGGATCAATTCATTTTAATTGGAGTTGTTACAATATAGCACTACAGGATATTATGATTGAGAATTGCATAGGATTGGATGCCGGTGGTGCGAAAATATTAACACTTGATTGGATATCGCTGGAAAATATTCATACTTTCAATAATTTTGGGGGATTTTCATTGAGAACTCTTTATACAGATCAACCTATAAGGTACGCTATCATGGCAAGAAATTGTTCGTTTCTGAACAATTCTTATTATTTGGATATGTATGGTAGTGGGGGTGGTTATTTTTGTGGGGATGTATATACTCAAATTGATCCTTTAGTATCTACGACATCAGGAATGTTAGTTTGTAATAATGAAAGTCGTGACTTTTGGGGAGGATTAGAGCACTTAAGTACATTTGCCGTAACCGGTGGCATTAATAATATCACCAACGTTACAGTTGCTGACAATGTAAACAAAGATGACCTTCCCGGTGCTTATTCCACATGGGAAAATATGACTTCACGGGTGTACAATTCCATTTTTTATGGTAACGAGCATCCATCAATTATCCTCAGCGTGCAACCACCACTTGAAAACCCAGGAGAGCTTTACATCGACTATTCACTCATAGAGCAGGGGTTGGATGACATCTGGAACCAGCAAAACTTTAACATCCTGCACTACGGCGTAAACAACATTGAGGGCAACCCGCTGTTCACCCGTACGGGGGATCATCCATACCAACTTCAGGCAAACTCGCCCTGCATCAACACCGGCACCCCCATGTACGAGGAAGGCATGGAACCGCCATACATAAAAGAGGAAAACGGAAAATACATCCTCTATACCCATGAACTCGACACCATCCACCTGCCCGCCACCGACCTGGCCGGCAACCCGCGCATTGCCTACGGCAGGATAGACATGGGCGCGTATGAGTTTGCGGATACAACAGTAAATATTATGAAGCGGCCACCAAAATATCTCGGTGGGAAAATAAAAGTCATGCCCAACCCTTTCCGGCACAGCACGGCCATCGAATTTACTTTGCTTAAAGAGGGCCGGTGCGTTGTTAAAATCCACAACCTGAACGGGCACCTGATAAAAACCCTGCTGGATACCTTCACTGTGCCCGGCAACTTCAACATGCGCTGGCACGCCGATGATGATTATGGAAACAAAATACCTTCGGGCCACTACATCATAAATGTGATTTTTGAAGGGGAGAATGTGGGGAGCGTGAAGGTGCGGAGGTGGTGATGGGGGGGGGTAAAGTAAAAAGTAAAAAGTAAAAAAGTAAAAAGTTCAAAATTCAAAATTCAAAACTCAAAATTCAAAGCACAAAATTCAAAGCACAAAATTCAAAACTCAAAGTGGAAGACGCAGCATTTACCGGTTGATGACAAGCCTGCCGGATGCCAGCACTTTTTGCCCCGACCGTAAATTAACTACATAAATTCCCGGTAGTATCTGTTCAGGCAGGTTAATGATCCCTTGGCCGGGGGACACCGGGCATGTGTAGATTTGTAATGATGCGATAGTTTTTATTTCAATCGTAAGTTCCCGGCCATTGCGCCGATAGCTATCGGGGGGCAGGTTGATTTCATAATTTATTGACAGTTGACGGGTAGCAGGGTTGGGATAGAACCGAAAAACCCCTTTATCTGAAACTGATGGTCCTGTAATTCCAACGGTTAGGCTGTCAAGAAGGTAGATATCGAAGTTGACAACCGAATCAGGTTCCATGATATAATGAATTTCGGATGGGAGCCATTCGTGGAGTGAAGGATCTATTTTGTGATATATTTGATTACTATTAAAAATATTGGAAAGTACCCTTACCGAAAATTTTCCATTGTTAGTGGTTGTAAAGTAGCAATTTGGGTAAAACAGGAAACAAAACGTTTCCTCAGCCACCGGTTGCAGATACATATCGAAAACCGTTCCCTGAAGAGTTCCCATTGTGCCTGTAGTATCATTATACTGTCCAATGGTGGGTGAATTATCTTTTGAATATTTGGATTGGATAAGTGCTATTGATTGTCCGGGATACGGTTTGGTGACCATAGCATTAGGGTAGTCTCCAAATTGCATTTCATAATCCTGGTATAAAATGTCGCCTCCTTCATCAACACCCCAGGTGATCGTAATCACGTCTCCTTCAGGATTGATAAATAGAGGCACTGAAAGGTTTACAGTATTTTGAACCAAAATAAGCCCCTCCTCCCCCGTAATATCAAAAACCAATAATTCTGTTTCACCTGATGAACTTGCAAGAAATATCTCAACAATGGGAAAGAACTCCTGATTTGCTTCATAGTATGCAAGTTCCAGCGTCCATTCACCCTCCTCAAAATAGAGTTCGTTAATTAGGATGTAAGGTAAACTAATGGGATTGGAACCGGCCGAAAATGCCCAAAGCGCTAATGTGGTGTACAGTAATAATTTTTTCATGGCTCAATTATTTTTGTAGAAACAATAACAAGTTTTCAAAGATACAAAAAAATTGATAGTATTCATGAGTCTGGTCTAAAAACGGATTTTTGAAAAATTAGCGAAATTTTGCTATTTTCAAACACGTGATTACAAGATAATTAAAAAAGTTTATTAGCGCATCCATATGACTGAAAGGCATCCGTATGGACGGACAAGTTTCGCGGCAAAATATGGCTTTTTGGACCGGACTCATTCATTGGACGAAAAAGCATTTCCCAAACTCTCTACGGGGAGACCGTAATTGTTCTTCTACCATCAAACTTCTGTGCCCTACCATTCGTCGCTGTCCTCAAGCCTGATTTCATATAAATCTTCCTCGCCCAGCCCATGCCACCGGCAGCCTTTTTTTGTGCAGATATAAAAATCAATGAATTTTGTCCGGGCGGTTATTGAAATTTTCGCAGTAGGCGACCCGCATTTTTCACATTTCTTTTTCGAGATAAGACTTGTGCCACAGTGAAAGCACATTAAATCGTTTATCGTTTTATCCTCGGGGAGAAAGATGGTTGATTTGGAAGTAAAAACATTAAGATAAGGGCTTAACAATAAAAAACCCTCAACGCCATTTTTGATTTTTATTTTAAGCATATTATTATCGACCAGGGATTTGCGGCAATGTGGGCAGTAGGCATTGAGGAAAGTCCCTGTTTCAAGTATTTCGTCAGTTTCCGAAGGTTTATTTCCTTCCGGGCTTAATCCAGTCCTGAGGTCAAGGCTTTTTTGGTGTTTTTTTTCGCCAGAACCATATTCCTGGTAAAGCTTTTTCAAGGCCAGTGAGAGGTCTTCAAATTCAACAGCGTGATTTTGGCAACCATTCCGTGAACAAATACTGACCCTTCCGCCCATGTCCAGGTTAAAGTTTATCATTGGGGCATCACAAGATTTACAATTATTCTTACCACACAGATTGGATATGCAATGCGGACAAAAAAAATTCGGCAATCGAATCTTTACCAATTTCTATTTCTGATGTGAAATTATAACTTCAATAAATAGAACTTAGCCAAATCAAACCTTTATGCTCTCCTTTTTTAATAATCAGACTGATGCCGGGTTCGTTGTCACCCTTTTTGTTATGGTCCATCAGGCTTTTACCACAACTTGGGCACTTGACAAAAAATGAAATGATATTATACATTTTAAAATATTTTAGTATGTGGATTTTTATATTTTATTATCACAATACTAATGTTTTTATAAAAACTCAGCTCTTTCATTGGTATTAAAACACGGAACCCGTCAAATTTTGGGATACTGTATCTATCTTAATTCATTAACATTCAATACTTAAAATGGATGGGCCAGAATAATTAAATCCTGATAATTTATTATTATTTTAAATAATAAGGGTTGGTCTAAAAAGGTAACAAAGCAATGATTGAGCTATCTGGTACTGATTTAGTTTGAAAAGTTGTTCTATTAGTAGCGAAACTTCCCGCATGGGCGGGACAGGCTGTACCGGGTTTTTGTTACTACATTGGAAATCGCAAATCTACAATACCACAACCCGTACCGGGTTGCAAACACAATGATTTGAAATCAACAGATTAATGAATTAATAGAGCTTATTGAAAAATGTGCCATAGGCACTCTCCTGTGGAGGGACGAAAAAGTCAAAACCAGATTTAATACCCCACATGTCTTTTTAGACAAGGCTCAATAATGTTGTTGAAATTATCCCGAAAACTCCTAATTCCCTTAGCGACTTTAAGTCGCTTAGGGAATAAAAACCGGCCCCTTTCCCCGACCCTCAATCCTGGGTTGAAATAACGGAAATCCTCTTTTTACCATCCATTTTAATAAGGATAGGTTTTTTAAATTTCACATGCTTAAAGAATTTTGTTCTTTCAACAAGCTCCTGTTTATCAAGTAAGTCGTATTTGATGTACCCACGCGACATTTCGGGCTGAACAGTAAAATATCCTACATTCATGGAGGTAACATTATGAAAAAAGTGGGAACCGGACGAGGCATCCAATGGGAAGCCCTCGAAGCTTGTTTCGACAATGACCCTGGCATTTGAGATTTGTGGCCAGTTTACAGGTATCCCTATCCATTTATCGCGTGTGCCCCATCTGCCAGGCCCGATAAGCACATATTTTTTACCTTTTTCAAACATCAAATTATTGAGGCTATCTATTTCCTTGGCCATTTCCACAGTTTTTGATTTGTCGAACGCATCCTTGTCGATGTATATAACATCATATACATCGTCTATCAAGCCGTTGCCCATCCCTTTTTCCGAAAACAATATTACTTTTTCCTCCTCCACCTCATCAAGGTCAATTACGTAATCTTCGGCACTTCCCAGCAATGGTTTTATTTGAAGCAGATAAAATGATGCTTTATGCTCTTCATCCTTGTTCAAATCAACGGCAAATTCTATTTCAACAGGGGATCCCAATGCTTCTTTTACCACATCCAACACCACTTCAATAGTTTTGGCCAGTGGAATATAATTATATTTAAGTATATTGGCAAAATTGACGATCCTTGGGCCAGGCTTACTAAGCCCCGGGGTAATGATGTTGTCTTCGGGATTGTAAACTGATGCACAATGTCGGAGCGAACCATGTCTTTCTGCTTCGTCAATATCAAGTAAGGTCAGCCCTGCTGTATCCCCTTCCATTAAATCAACCTTTTTCTTTTTCAAATCAACAGCAAAAAACCGGACCTGGGTATTTTTGTTCTGGTCTTTTGGCGAATTGATCTCGATGTTTGGATATTTAGGCGAAAAGCGATATGCCCTTTCCCCTTCAACAACATATTTCCCCAGCCCAACCGCAGCTACAACAAACCCCTCTTCGGGTTTCATATACGAAAACGGGTAATAATTATATGATTGGGCCGTCCCGCTGATGTGGGGATAAAAAACATCTCCAAACTGGTTGCCAACAACCTCCTGCAGAACAACAGCCATTTTTTCTTCTTCAATTTTATAGTTGACCGCCCTAATATAATCCCTTGCCATTTTAGAAAAGACAGAAGCAAATACCAGTTTAATTGCATCACAAAGTTGCCTGAGCCTCTCTTTAGGTTTGGGATGGTTGTTGGGCAACAGATAGGTTTCGAAAATCCCAGCAAAAGGTTGCATCAAAGAATCTTCAAAAAGGCCCGAAGACCTAACAGCAATAGGTTTTTTGATGGTTTCAAGAATAATTTTCAGTTTCTTGACCAGGGTTTCTGTAAGGTTGCCTTCAATGAACAAGCGTTTTATCTCTTCAACATTATCTTCCTCGTACACCTTTTCGTACAAATTATTACGTTCCATGAAATACTCAAATTCCTCTGTGCCGATCACCGAGGTTTTGGGCGCCCTGATATTAATATGTGGAACGAGTTTTTCGAAATCGAAGTTATAAATCAATGTGTTGATAAACGCCAGTCCACGTCCCTTTCCGCCCAGCGAACCCTTCGATAGCGACACTACATTGCTTTCATCGCTTATTGCAGATTTATCAAATGGGATTATTTTTCCTTTATCCTGTTCGTTCCTGAATTTTTGAATGATACTAGTTAAATAAGCCCTTAAGGCTTTGGGGTTTTTAAAATCGGTAACTTTTTGCGGGTTGATAATTTTGGCCACCTGAATTTCGCCACGTGCCATAAGCCACAGCGAAAAATGATCGTTTTTTGCGTGGTAAATAAGGGATTCGTCAGGGATTGTGCGCAAATAGCGTTCGAACTCCTTTAACGATTTTGCCACGGCTATTTGTGCCCCGCGTTTATCGCGGTAAATAAAATTGCCAAAACCAAGAAAGTGTGTAATAAAGCTTTTAAAATCCTGCCCTAATGTTTCCGAATCCTTGTTTATAAAGCTTGCCCGCATTTTATGGGCTTCAATGGCATTTACCTCATCCGATGACTGGATAATAGTGGGCAGGTCCTTAATTTGAGATTTTATCAGCTTTGCCAGGCGAAACCCTGCCTTATCGTCTAATTGATCTTCGCGCCTGAACTTAACATCCGAAATGAGGCACAACAGGTAGTCTTTATAATTATTGAATATTGCGAGGGCCTCCTCATAGTTGGATGCCAACAAAATTTTTGGCCTGGCACGCATCCTCAACACTTTGTACAATTCATCGGTGCTCACATCATCGATGATGCGCTTGGTTTGTGCCATTACAATATTGTATAACAAAGGAAGGTAACGTGAATAATACTTTGGGGAATCCTCAACCAAAAGGATAACCCTAACAAGGCCGACCCTGGTGTCGTTTTCCACATTAATCTTATCCTCAACATGCTTAATCATGGCAAAAAAGATACTTGAATTACCGTTCCATGCAAACACCCTATCGATACCCTTGGCCTCCGATCGCTGATCCTCGAAATACTGGATGTTGCTGTTATTGTTGAGCAAAACAAAGATTGGAATATAGGGGAATTCCTTTTTAATTTGATTGCTATGGGCCACCGGGGTTTTTTTATCAACGCCAACCATAAGTATAATCAGGTCGAAATGCTTCGAGCGCAATTGCTCAAAAGCTTCATCACCAGATGAAACTCCTGTTATCCTTGGCACTGAGGTAAGGTTTAACTGATGATATTCATCAAGCACATACTCCGAAAAACGGCCTTCTTTTTCAATACTGTATGCCTCGTACAAATTGGCCACCAGCAAAATTTCCTTTACCTTGAACATCATCAAATCGTGATAAATGTCCCTGGCATAGTTGTTCTTGTTCAGGAATTTCTGGAGCAACTGACGTCTATGCACTTCAGGCTCTGTCTTGTTAGTAACCTTTTTTGTTTTTTCCTGGGTTTTGGAAATCATTTGTTTGCCTTGTTCGCTGCTGATATACCCCGCAATCATAGCCGACAGATTTTCGATCAAATGCCGTTCCTCATGCAAAAACGGGCCTTCATCCATTTTAGGGAATGATTTTAAGTAAACTACCTCAATACTTCCATTTTTCCCATCTATGGTGTCGAACAACTGTTTTTGATGCCATTGGGTCTCTTTATAATTAGCTGTGGAAAAGTTTTTATCACCGTAAGATACCCTTGCTGCGGTAAACTCAGGATATTGCCAAGCCCCTGGAAGGATGAGCGATATCTGTTGCAATGTCTCTTCAACAGGTTTTCCCTGTCTTATAATGTTGGTGGTGGAATTGATACAGGATAGCTCTTTGAGCCTTTCGGAAGTTGTTTGGACAGTTTCTTTGCCATGTATCTTGTGGATAAACCCTTCGAGCAAAACACCTATATTATTAATAAGGTCTCTCTCCTCCTTCAGGAAAGGTCCCTCATCGGCAACCGGGTATTCTTTTAGATAAAAAATTTCAATACTGCCCTGCCGGTTATCAAAGGTTTCGAATAACTGTTTTTGAGACCACGGGGATTCGGCAAAATAGGGGCTTACAAATTGCTTTCCGTCAAAAGTAATCCTGGCCACGGTTTGCCCCGGATATTGCCAGCCATCAGGCAATAAATCAACCAGGCTTTGCAATGATTCCTGGCAGGGTTTTTCCTGCCTGAGCAACTCTCGGGTTTTGTTTATTGTTTCCAACTCCTTAATCCGCTCCCGGTTTTCGACAGCAAGTTTATTCAAATCTTTATCGTTTATATTATTATCATTCATAGTTTTATGATTTTTTTGATAAAAACCTACGTTAACAAAATTACTGCTCTTTTTTATATCCCATTAAAAACGGGCTAAAGTATTGCATTTTTTTGATCCTATTGATTTTACATAGGACATTAGATTGAAGAAAAAGATTGAAGGAGATTGGGGGGGGATTGAAGAAGATTGATTATAATATTCTGGAATAACTGGATCAATAAGCAAGTAGAGAAGTGTTTCGAAAATCAAAAATCATTTTTAATTAAACCCTGTCAGGGTTAGGTTTGCTGGCATCTTATTTCATTGTTTAATCCATTTGCCCCATAAGGTTGTCCCATCATGCAATTCGGCCCACCAAATATAAAACCCGGGGTTTAATTTGGATACGTTTATTGTTTTGCCAGGATGCATCTTCCCCAAAACTTTTCTGCCATTGAAATCATACATTGTGAATTTTAAAACCTCGTCATCAACCGAAAGATTAAGTTGGTTGATGCCCGGGTTTGGATAAACTGTGATTTTTGCCGGTGAAGTTTCATCTTCTTCAATGCCCGTTACAATGCCCTCGTCATCAACTTTAATAAAAAACAGGTCGCGTTGTTGTGTGGGGCTGTTGTGCCAGTCGTAAATTTGCCCGGCCATCAGGCAGCCGCCATTCTGCAAGGCCAGTACCTGTATCATTACCGCACAACCACCGGTTTCATATAACTCTTCCCAGTAAATAGTTCCCTCCAAATTAAATTTTTGGAGGGCAAATTGGGTATCCTCATTTACAAATGGACAATTTGTGCTATTACTAGTTCCTCCCAAAAAGAAAGACTCAAGATCAGTAGAACTAACCGCATTTCCACCGGCAGGCACATCATAAAACTCCGGAATAATTATTTGCTCAAAGCCAGAATATTCGGCATTAACATTAAATACCACACGGGTAATATCTGTTTTAAACGGGTAAGTAGCCGTAGAGCGAAAACCTGTCCTGATATACAAAGAATCTGAAATTTTAAGCGGTTGCCCACTTGGGAAGAATGCATCATATAACACTGGTTCAAAAACATCAATCTGGTTAAAGTTCCTATCGTACTTATACAAATGGTTAAACTCTCCAATAACATAGCATTGTTCTTGCTCAAAAAATACTACATCAGGAAAAACCATAAATGTACCTGTATGATGCATACCGATAAAATTGCCGGTTGAGTCAATCTCGATAATTACCAACTCCTGATACGATGAACTTACCGGATATTCACCTACAAAAACAATATTGCCTTGATCATTGACGCAATAACTAAAAAATACTTCCTGTTCGCTTTCGCTGCCATAAAACTTAGTTTGCAAAATATTCAATTCCAAATCAAGCCATATCAAACAAAGCTGGGTATCCATAGTAAGGGTATCAACAGCATTACCATGCAAAAGTATATGGTCACCCAATCTGATAAAGCCCTCAGCAAGGATTTTCATATTCCCTTGTTCACTTACAATACTGGCGGAATTTATCTCTTGCAAATCGCTATTTGTCAATATTATTGAGCTTTCTATAATGCTCATCAATTCTAAGTAACTATAGGTTTGTGGCCCGGTAAACTTTAAAAAAAGTAAATTATTATCATCCGTCTCCTTGATTCGTCTTATAGATTCATCAATATAGGCGGGGTCAGAAAGTGTTATCACCTTTTGGCAATACAACTGAAAATTGGAGTTAAGCATTATAAATAAGATAAATACAAAACCAACCAATGGTTTCCATTTATTGCCTACGGAGGTAACCGAACCAAACTTTAACCTTATTTTATATCTGATAGATTGATGCATAGTGGTAGTTTTTTTTTAATTACTTAAAAAGTGTAGCTTTAGCTTGGGTCATGGCCAACATAAACCCTTGTTAAAATATAAGGTACAACAGTATGACATGCCTTAATAGCATTATGATCCCAAAAACAATAAATATTTACCCTTCCCATCCACTTATTTGGATCATTAATTGGGTTCAAAAGATCAATAAATTCTTTTGTCGAAAACAAATAATGGTTTAACGTATCATTGAATAATAAATGCGTACAATCTGAATATGACGGCTTGCTCCACAATTCAGGGTTATTAAACCCATCGTATCCATGATACCATACTGTTATTATGTAATCAGGATTATGCTGCCAGGGAAGCAAACCAGTTTCATTATTGATTTTAACACGATATGCTTCAGCCGCAGCCGTAGAATGCATCGAAATAACTGAAGCCGGGAAAGGCTCAGGGTCAATCCATGGAGGCATAACACCTGCCCAGTAAAAACCTGATTCAGACTCAAGTATAACCGAAGATGTTTCGGTAGTAACCTGTGATACCTCAACCACGCCAAGCCTGAAAAACTTGTTTTCCGAGCCGGTATAACCAACAGTTTCAACCATTTCACAATACACATCCACAAGGTCCTGCCCATCAATTACAGGCATGCCATTTGCGTTGATTGATTTGTTGTTGATGGTAAACTCAAAAACGTTTGTGGTAAAATCCACAAAGCTGTCTTGCCTGAAACCATAGTTGGTGTTCAGTGATGTCTCTAAAAGCCATAATGATTCATCAAGAGGTTTATCTTCGGCGATAAAACCATCTTTGAAGTTATTGTTTGAATTATTTTTGGCCTGTACTGCTGTACGGAAAGAATTGTACAGATCGGGTATGACGGATTTGTCGGGATTAAAATTATTGACCGCATCCAAATCTACAGATGCAACAAACATGTTTTCATCAATTGAAGTATCCAATTGGTTTTGCTTTGAGCAGCCGCTAATTGTTACAGCTACAATAATTAAATAAATGAATGAATGAATGAATGAACTTTTTCGTAATTAAAAGATTTAAATGATTATCAAAAAAAAATATGGAAAATGGTCAATGGTTTTTTCTACCAGGGGGCAATCATATTATGGGGGGCGGATGGTAGTCATGTACTTGTTTTTATTTGTCCGGTCGCAAATGTAATAAAATAAAAAATTGAAAAGCAAAAAAAATTACCTTTTGATACTTGACTCAAAAATTTTAATTCAAATTTTTCCTATTTTCGCAAATGATTAACAAAACCAACAAAACTGTCACGAAAAACACATGAGTGCAATACATTTAATCCATATTGATGAACATCCAATTGTCCGGTCAGGGATAAACTCATTATTGTCAGACGTTAATGAAATTGAGATAGTTGCTTCGGTAAAGAATGTTGATGCCTTTTTTGAAAAAATGAAACGTCTTCCAGCTACTTCCATCCAGGTGGTGATGTACGATATTTACAATCCAAACGATTTGGAGATAGAAAACATAAGAAGGGTAAAAAAGGCTTATGGTAAAATCAATATCCTGATATTGGCCATATATTCCAACGAAAGTTTCATCCTTAAATCAATAAAAGCCGGTGCCAAGGGGATACTTTCTAATCAAACTTCAAGAAACGAAATTGTTGAAGCAATTTACACCTTGAGGAACGGGTTCGAATATTTGGGCAAAACAATTACAAATATGGTCCTTAACAGCTACGTAAACCGTTCGAAATTTGGTGGGATGAAGCAGGATGAAATGGCCCGGCTTTCGGTGAGGGAGTTAGGGGTATTGAAACTTTTTGGCGAGGGTTTGACAAATCAGGAAATTGCGGATAAATTATTTGTTTCAATCCGAACTGTGGAGTCGCATAAAAATAATATCATGAAAAAAATAAATTTGCGTACTACCGTTGATTTAATTAAATTTGCCATCAGAAATAATATTATAGAGATATAGTTCCCAGCTATCTTCTATTATACAGTACGTTGCAAAAGTAAAGGTTGTGGTTAATTGACAGTAATGTTAACAATTAAAATAATAACATTGGTTTGTTGTCTGTCAAACCTTTAAATTGTGTAGGTTTTACTTAATAAAAAGCAGATTTTTATTAACTATTTTGTCAGTTGTTCGATTTCAATTCATACTTTTGCCTATTCAAGACTCCAAATTTTATCATAGATAACATAAATCAAAATCAACTTAAAATTTATTATTATGAAACAGTATTTACAACTATCGCTGGCACTAATTTTCTTGTCGCTAAATGGTTTGGCACAGGATTCCTTCACCAAAGGAATACAAAACCCTGAGACCAGGCAAGGCCCCGAAGCTTTACTTCCTGATGTAAATGTGGATCCCGGTAACGTGGTCGTCATTCCCATCCAGGTAAACGACCTCGAAGATCTGGATCAGTTAATGATCAGGATCAGTTTTGATGAAATTATCTTAACTAATACTAGTTCTTATGGTACAGGTGGGGTATTGGATAATGGTGATTATGATATCCAGGTTATGTATTTTGACCCGAATATCATCCAATTTACGTTATTTCGGGACATCCCCCCTGGATTTTCAAATGTTTTCGGTAAATGGGACAAGCTACATGTCCAACACCACCAACGGAATGGTTGTAGTTACCGATTGTTATAATGCTTCGGCATATGCCGGCAGCAATGCAACAATTTGTGAAGGTCAAACTTTCGAACTTGCCGATGCAACTGCAAGTAATTTTGAAACCCTCTTGTGGGAAACACAGGGCGATGGGTTTTTTGACGACCCCACGATATTACATCCGGTTTATACACCTGGCACACAGGATATCAATGATGGATATACCTTCCTTTGCTTAAGGGCATTTGCTTTGCCACCATGTCTGGATGCTTTTAATTGCGTGAAACTTAGCTTTCTGGAAATGCCTGAGGTTACCTGTCCTGAGTATGATCTGGTTTGCGAAGATTTGGAACCGTTTGAACTTACAGGGGCAACACCTGAAGGGGGCGAATACTCGGGCACTGGTGTAGTTGATGGCATTTTTGATCCGTCAACCGGGCCTGGGACTTATGATATTACTTATTTTTATATTGATGAGTTCGGATGTTCAAATTCTTGCCTGTTCCAAATTCAGGTAACCCCCTTGCCAACGGTATTTGCCGGGGAGGATGGCTCAATCTGCCAGGATTTCAGTGGTTACCAGTTATCAGGTGAAGTGGAAAATGCCAGTAGCTTTTTTTGGTACACACTCATCGGTTCCGGTACATTCGATAATGAATTTGCCTTGGATGCCATATATACACCAAGCACTGTAGATTATATGCTTGGATCAGTTGATTTATGCCTGAAAGCCACTGGCATCTTGCCTTGCGGTGTCGATTCGACCGATTGCATGACTTTAAGTTTTTCTCCTCTCCCGGAAGTTACCTGTCCGGATGATATGTCAACCTGCGATAATGAAGAATCCTTCCTGCTATCAGGTGGCCTGCCCGAGGGTGGTGAATATACCGGATTGGCTGTTGTTGATAACGTTTTTTATCCTGATCTTGCCGAAATTGGCCAAAATGAAATTTCATATACCTACACCAATGAACAAGGCTGCCCGGGCAGTTGCACTTTCAATATTGATGTTGCCCCTTCAGCAACTGTTAATGCCGGTGGGGATGCCACAATTTGTGAGCTGGAAGTATTTGAAAATATCACTGCCTCGGCTTCCAATTATTCATCGGTCCAGTGGATGACACTTAATGGTGGTGGTGTCTTTGATAATGAAAATATTGTAAATGCAACCTACTACCCAAGCCCATCTGTTGATTATCCACAGGGAAGCATTTTCCTTATTTTTGTTGCTGCGCCTATAAGCCCTTGTACAGTAGGGGCACAGGATCAACTTACCTTATCGTTCCAGATGCTGCCGGATGTTGATGCAGGCGAAGATGTTAGTATTTGTGCCGGCGGATCAATTATTACAGATGCATCTGTAGAAAATAGTACTGGTAATTATTTTTGGACAACATCCGGTGATGGGAGTTTTGGAGACCCAACTTTGTTGTCCACCGAATATATACCAGGTGATATTGACATAACATCAGGTTCAGTGATTTTGTCGCTCTCTGCTGAACCCATTTCCCCTTGTGCCACAGAAATTACTGGTGATCTGGTATTGACAATTATTTCACCCCCTTCTGCAAATGCAGGTGAGGATGCATCTATTTGTGCGAATGACGAGCCTTTCCTAATGGCTGGTTCTGCTCAAAATGCAAGTAGTGTTTTGTGGGTCACTGTTAACGGAACTGGTTCTTTTGATGACCCAACATCACTGGATGCCAGCTATATTCCCACTGAAATTGATTATTTAATGGGAACAATCCAAATCTGCCTCCAGGTATCTGCAATTGATCCTTGCACAGGTACGGATGTAGATTGCATGGCCCTTACATTTTACCCATTGCCGGATGTTACTCTCGAAGCCTACGAACCACTTTGTGCCGGCGATGATGAATTTGAACTTTATGGTGGCCTACCGGAAGGCGGGACATACTTCGTTGATGGAAATGAAGCCACAAGTTTCGACCCAGTAGTTGCCGGTGAATATG
>NIVA01000112.1 GCA_002254335.1 Bacteroidetes bacterium 4572_114
GCAAAACCGGAAATTGAATATGCTGAAAAAGTCCCCTTGTATTACACTGAATATGCGCCCAACGATAGCTTATACAATTTGGTTAACGGTCCCAGCAACTGGAACTGGCACTTAGATGTGATAAACGCCGAACAAGCATGGGACATTACCCAGGGCTCAGCAGATATCAGGGTGGCCATTGTTGACAATGCCGTTTGGTCGGCCCATCCCGACCTGGCCGATAAAATTGTTGCACAGAGGGACACCAGGCACAACACTAATAATTCGAGCCCGCCCAACCAGGGAAATCCCGGCGACTGGTCGCATGGCACACACTGCGCCGGCCTGGCAACTGCCATCACCGACAACGATATTGGTGTGGCCGGGATAGGTTTCAATACCAGCATCATAGCCGTAAAGGCAGCCAACAACAGCAACGCCAATGGGATTTATATGGTCAGTGGCGTTAGTTGGGCAATGCAGCAAGACCCGGATGTTATCAGTATGTCGTTTGGTGGCACCAGTTACTCACAAACCGAACAAAACCTTGTAAATACCGGCCATAACCAGGGGATAGTTTATGTGGCCGCAGCAGGCAACGATAACAATACTTTAGCTCATTACCCCTCCAATTACAACCATGTGATTTCAGTTGCTGCAACCGATGAGGATGACGGAAAAGCATCTTTTTCAAATTACAATACTTCAGTTGATGTCTCGGCCCCGGGCGGTAGCGGCCTCCCTGGCCCGGGCGGGTTGTTAAGCTCTACTTTCGACAATACCCCTATGGGTTATTACGATTTTTATTCCGGGACATCCATGGCATGTCCGGTAGTTTCGGGCCTGGTCAGCCTGATACGATCAATCAACCCTGAAATTACCCCGGATGATGTGGAAATGGTATTGGAAGAAACCTGTGACAATATCGACGCCCAGAACCCCGATTATATCGGGATGTTAGGCGCCGGAAGGATTAACGCTTACGAAGCCGTAAAGGCAGTGCCTTTTGAGCCGGTCGTGCAATTTGAAACACCTGTACTGGTAATTACGCCAGGCTCAACCATTGATTTCACGGATATGTCCTTAGGCCTGCCCGATTCATGGGACTGGTCTTTTGAAGGGGCTTCCCCATCTTCTTCATCTGATCAAAACCCTGTTGGCATCAATTACAACACTGCCGGTTCTTTCGATGTGGCACTAACGGTTGAAAACGATTATGGCACCGGCACCCTCACCCTGGAAGATTACATTTTAGTTACAGATAGCCCTTCACCTTACATACAATTTTCGGTTGACGAGGCATCACCATGCATTTGGACACCAGTTGTTTTTACCGACCTCACTTTGTATGGCCCAACTTCATGGTTATGGGAGTTTGACCCTCCAACAGTACAGTTCGTTAATGGTTCGAACGAAACCTGGCAAAACCCCGAAGTTGAATTCCTCTCGCCGGGCACTTATAATGTTTCGGTAACAGCTACCAACGTAAACGGGACCACAACAACGGTATTTGAGGATTTTATCCTGGCTTCGGGTTTAGATGTCCCATTTGAAGATGACTTTGAAACTGCAGAATCGTCAACATTTGTTTTAATGGCAAACGAAAATTCTTTTGCCAAAGTTGATAAACGTGCTGCATTTGAAGGGACTTATGGTTTACACTTTTCCGGTGGAGGGTCACTATCAGGATGGTCGGGCGGCCCAACCAATACAACACCCGAGCAGGCATGGGAACAAAATACTGACTTCCAATCGAGTGCCAGCGTTTGTAATGTTGATGCAACAATTTACGCCGGCGTTTACCTTTTCTTCGACCTCAAGCAAACATTCAGCCTTGGTAACACACTTTCATATTTCAGGGTTTTGGTCAACGGTACCGACCAGGTACAGGACTCGGAGGGCATTACAGATTTCAACCCGGAAACAAATGAAGACCCATTCGTTACCCGTGAATTTAACCTGAGCGGGTACGCCGGGTCAACATTCTCGTTGTCGCTCCAGGCTTGTTGCCGATTGGTCGATTACTTTTTTGAAGAGGGCGATAATGTTTTCATCGACAACATCAGGATTTACGGGAGCATGGTAGGCGTGGACGAACTAATTGAAATACCATTTGATGTGGTTTCTGTTTATCCTAACCCGGCAAGTGGTGCAATTAATTTTGATTACTTCAGTAACACGGAAGGCCCGCTGGAAATTTCTTTGACTTCTACTACGGGACAAACGATTTACAAGCAGCAAGTTAATGTTGCAAAAGGAAAATATTCGCAAGCTATCGACATATCAAATGTCAAACAAGGGGTTTATGTTTTTAACATAAAATCTGGAAACGGAATATCAACAAAAAAAATCATTGTTAATTAGTGTTTGTCCATCTTTATGGATATAGTTTTAAAAAGATAAAATAGTCCCCTCCTTTTTGCTTGTTTTGCCAGGTAGCATTACCAGCACAAAGAAGGGGACTTTATTGATTTGGGGGACTTGATATTTCCCCGAACTTCAGGGGCCATTCACCTGGGACATCCTTTTTTTTGGCTATAGTATCTGGGTTGCTGCAACTTTTTTGAGGCTTGAGGGGTTGGTTCAACGTACCATTTAGGCTCTTAAAAAGTCACTAATGCTAACATGTTAACGATGTTTTTAGACGCGGGTTTTCGCTGGTCGAACGGATTTTTAATCCGTTGTATCCGTGTAAACCTGCGTCAGTTTTTTCAAATTCCCCATAGGGCTTTCATTTAATTGCTTCTATCTTTGTCGAAAATAAAAATATTAAAATGAACTTCAAAGACTATTACACTGCCATTGGCCGGTTGGTATATGCCATTGCAAAAGCTGATGGCAGCATCCAAACCGAAGAGTCTGCCAAAATTTTTCATTTTGTCATCTCACAAATAGTTAACTTAGAAAAAGACAGTGGCGGGACCGGAAAGAACGCTTTGGAAGCCTTTAACACCGAAAGGGAATTCCACCGCCTGAAAAAAATGAATGCCACAGTACAGGAAGCTTATAACGGCTTTGTTGATTTCCTGGACAAAAACAAACAGCATTTTGACGGGAAGATGAAAAAGACCTGCCTGGATATTATGGAAAAAGTTGCAATGGCCTACAATGGTGTTGAAGATCCGGAGAAGGCCATCATCGACAAGGTTAAAGAAAAGATCAACAGTATATGAAATTTGAAACTGTCAGACAGTTTAGCAATATAAATCAGAAAACGACAATCTATCATAACTCCTTTCATGCCTGGAAAATACAGACAACTGTCTGACAGTTACATCTACAAAAACATCTCATGAAAATAATTGATCTCAGCCATAACATCGAAAACAACATGCCGGCCTGGCCTGGGGACGAACCCCCATTTATACAAAAGGTTTCAACGCACGACAAGGATAAGGTACAGGTATCCGGTTTATCGATGACAACACATTCGGGGACGCACATTGACACACCAAGGCATTTTTTCCAATCAGGTGCCACGACAGATTTAATGGACATTAACAATTTTTATGGCAAGGGCACCCTGATAGATTGCAGCCGGTTTGGGCAACAAGCGGAAATCCCACTCGATCATGTTTTTAATTACAGGAGGAGATTGGAAAATGCCGATTTCGCCCTAATCTATACCGGCTGGGACCGCCACTGGGCAAAACCCCGATATTTTGATCATTTCCCGGTTTTATCGGTTGATGCTGTCCGCTTTATAACTGATTGCAAGATAAAAGGCATCGGGCTTGATTTTCCATCAATTGATGACATTGGTTCAAAAACATACCCAAACCATAATCATGTCCTGGGAAATGGGATGATCATTATTGAAAACCTAACAAACCTAAGTGAACTAATTGATGAGCCTTTTCAATTTGCTGCATTTCCGTTAAAGATCCGTGAAGGCGATGGTTCCCCGGTTAGGGCAGTGGCGTTTGTTGAAACCAATCAAAAAGAAAATTAAGTGTCCCGCATAGATTTGATTAGTAAAATGTATTTATCTGTGAATTAAAAAATACATTAATTTTGGGGAAAAAATAATCAATGAAAGCTGTTGAATTTACAACTCAAATTTTTAATAACCTCATCCAAGTTCCTGGAGAATTTGAAACAGAAATTAAATCGGTCAGGGACAAAGATGTTCGTGTAATTTTACTTATTGACGAACCAGGTACTTATGAGGAAAATAAAATAAAATCTTTTGTTCAGGAACAGTTCTTCCAAGGGTATTCCGAATCAGATGCAATATACGATGAATAGGAAAAAAATGAAAAAATATTACTTGGTGAAATTGACAAAATTTTAACAAATCAAATAAGAAAGATATTTGTTAATATTCCATTATAGGATTAACCAGATTGAATGCTGAAAAGCCATCAATTATGCAAAAAAAAATACTCCTTGGCAAAACACTTAATGAACTCACGGAAATAACCCTTAAACTTGGCCTGCCCAAATTTACTGCCGCCCAAATTGCTGATTGGCTCTACAAAAAAGATATATCCTCCATTGGGGAGATGAGCAACCTTTCGAAAAAGGCCCGGGGGCTGCTTGCCGAAAATTTTGAATTTGGCCTTGTTGACCACACAAGGGTGCAGGTTTCGGCGGATGGCACCAAAAAATACCTCTACCCTGCACAGAACAACAAATTTGTTGAAGCGGCATATATCCCCGAAGGGAAAAGGAACACCCTGTGCGTGTCGTCGCAGGTTGGCTGTAAAATGGGATGCCTGTTTTGCATGACCGGCAAGCAGGGCTTTCAATCGGACCTTACTGCCGGTGAAATAGTTAACCAGGTGCGAAACCTTCCTGAGAGGGACCAACTTACAAACATCGTTTATATGGGCATGGGCGAACCTTTCGACAATTTGGGGGAAGTGATGAAAAGCCTGGAAATATTTACTTCGGACTGGGGCTTTGGCTGGAGCCCGAAAAGGATCACCGTTTCTACCATTGGCATCGTCCCTGCCATGAAAGTTTTTCTGGAAAAAAGTGAATGTCACCTGGCCGTTAGCCTGCACTCACCATTTGAGGAGGAGAGAAAAAAACTTATGCCCATCGGAAACCGGTATCCATTGAGGGAAGTTTTGGGCACTGTCCGGGGTTTTGATTTCGGCAGGCAGAGGCGCGTATCGTTCGAGTACATCATGTTTAAAGGCGTTAACGACTCCCCGCTTCATGTGAAGGAACTGGCCCGAAAGTTAGACGGCATCCGTTGCCGCATCAACCTCATCCGTTTCCATCCCATCCCCGGTACACCACTGCTGGGTACTGATGATGCAACCATCGAAAAGTTTATGTTGGCACTGAACGATAAAGGGATACGAACAACAATCCGGGCTTCGCGGGGAGAGGATATTTTTGCGGCCTGTGGTTTACTTTCGACTAAGGAGTTGGTTAAGAGGGAGGGAGGGGGTTAATAAATAGTGTGCCCTATTGACTGAGTTAATTTGGGAATTTGATAATTTGATAATTAAGCCGCTTCAAAGCTTTTTTAAAGCTGCAGGACTCAAATTGATGATTTCGAATCCAACTCCCTTTTCAATATATAAACCTATTATTTCTTAAACATTTTATGTTGGCACACCTTATTTTCATAGTCTCGAATTTGTAGTAGGCACAAGCCTTCTTCGAGCTTGTTTTTATCCTACAAAAATAGTATAAATGCTTACAAGAATCAATATACACCCATGCATTTTTATCAGGGATTAGTCATGTGATTTTTTCAATCCGACTTGAATATTTACAATTATTTGTGATTTTTTCAAGTCTATTTGAATTTTTGTGTGTTTTTGTAAAATATTCAAATGCACTTGAAATATCATGAAAAACATCTTCGATAAAAGTAAAAGCATAACACCTGGGAGGGATTGAATTTTAACATGGGTTTTGAATGGACATCTTACCGTGAAACGATTTTTGGTTTGTAATACATGAAGTGGAGCTGTACAACATCAGGGGAAAACAGGTGCTGGGCGGGGTGCGAAAATATTACCTGTACGGGAATTTGGGAATTTGCTGTCGATCAAGGACAACCACGAAAAACTCGTTATTTCGTTAGACGACCTGAAATTTTCTGATTACGAGGGCATCCGGCATATCAGGCCCCGGGAATTGGTGTGAAAAAGAATGGTAGAAAAACTTCAACATCAAACGGTTATAATGAGTCCAGTCGTATGGGCTAAATTTTGCCGCTGATGCGCTAAT
>NIVA01000113.1 GCA_002254335.1 Bacteroidetes bacterium 4572_114
TCGCCCAACTTCGAAAAAAAATATGATGCCCTTAAATTGATGAATACCGATTTGCGTGCCCCGAATGTTTATGCTATTTCGTCCGATCAGAGCAATGTTTCCATCCAGGCAATGCCTTTTTCAGCGGATAGCATTACTATTGTCCCCCTGGGGGTAAACACTACCAAACAGGGTTGGGTTACAATAAAGGGAGAAGATATTGATAACATGCCCATGGACATGAATGTTTATTTACGTGATATAGAAACAGGTTTATATCATCAATTATATGAAGATGTGGAGTATGGGTTTTTTCTGGGGGCCAATAAATTTGAATCCCGTTTTTCGCTGGTTTTTGCACAAAAAGATATACGGCATCAAGTTAATGGAGATGATTTATATTATTTATATTCCTTTCAGGGGATTTTATTTGTAGGGATTAAAACCCCTTCTGATTGCGGATCTTTAGTTTCGGTAACGAATTTGGCAGGCCGGCTTTTAAGGCAATACAAAGTAGTTGGGAACGGCTATCACCAATTTAACCCAAACCTTGACCATGGGATATACATTGTAACAATTCAATCTCAGCATGGAACTAAATCGTATAAATTATATTTTTCTTAACAATGAAACCTATCGTGATACAACAGGATAAAATATGGCATGTACTATTAATAGTTTGCGCAGTGGTTGTATTGTTTTTTATTCAACCGGCAGCAATTGCACAAGAGGATCCGCCGCGCCCCATTTCACTCTACGTTTATCCGTCCCAGGGGTTAATGTTTGGGGCAATATTACAGGGGACAACCGGAGGGACTGTGACTGTTTATCCTGATGGTTCACGATCGGCCACCGGAGATGTTACTTTAATAAGTTTGGGGATTACTTATTCCCCGGCCTTATTTGGGATTGAGGCCAACCCTGGTACGCTAATTTCTATTTTAAACGGGCCTGACGCTACCCTCACAGGCAGTAACGGTGGTGCTATGACATTACAAATTGGTGGCTCCGACCCCATCTCCCCATTTGTTTGTACGCTGCCACGGCCAACGAGAAACCTGATATGGATTGGGGGGACTTTGATTGTGGGCACTCCCCTGGCATCACCGTCAGGCTCATATAGCGGTTCATTTTCGATTACTTTTATTCAGGAATAAATTAATAATCACAGAAGAAATTAATGTTTGTGGAAATATTGCAATCCATTTACACCACTAAAATGTGGGCTAAGAACGTGGCCTTTAAATGGTGGATTGTTGCAGGTATATTTTCTTTTATTTTAGGGCTTCCTTCTTCTGGTTTAACCCAGGAAAATCCAGATTACTACGAAATATCAGTATTTTTAAATGTTAGCAGGATTGGTGGGTTTGAGGTCCCGGCTATAATCTTTGGCGACGAAATTAGCTTATCGGTTACAGATGTGTTTGGCTGTTTAAAAATCAAAAATACCCCTACCCGGAATTTCGATTCCATTTCCGGTTTTTTTATTAATCAAAATAAGCCTTATCTTATTGATAGGGTGAACAATAGGGTTGATTATGATGACAAGGTTTTTAACCTGGGCCCAGGCGACCTGATGCAAACTGAAACAGGTTTGTATTTAAAATCTAATTATTTCGGGAGCATCTTTGGATTGGAATGTACCTTTAATTTTAGAAGTTTGTCGGTAAACCTGGACACAAAACTGGAGCTTCCTATAATTCGTGAAATGCGGCAGGAAATGATGCGCGAGAATATAAAGCTACTGAAGGGTGAAGTGGAGGCAGACACAACAATAGGCCCAAGTTATCCTTTTTTCAGTATGGGTATGTTCGATTGGTCAATTTATTCGACCCAGTTTGCTAAAGGCCCTTCCATTACAAGGTTAAACCTTTCTATAGGTTCGATTTTGGCCGGTGGTGAAACAAATGTTTCCCTCAATTACACCACCGGAATGCCATTTCTTGAGAGGCAGCAGTATTATATGTGGCGTTTTGTAAGAAATGATTTTCGTGTTATGAAACAGGCAATGCTTGGAAAAATTAACCCTAATGCAACATCCTCCATGTATCATCCGGTGGTAGGGGCACAAATTACCAACACACCTACTACTTACAGGCGTTCGTTCGGGACATTTACTTTAAGCGATTATACCAAAGCTGGATGGATGGTTGAACTATACGTAAATAATGTGTTGATCGATTATCAACAAGCAGACGCATCCGGGTTTTATTCCTTTGATGTCCCGCTTGTATATGGCAATTCTGAAGTTAAACTTCGGTTTTTCGGGCCATGGGGCGAAGAAACATCCAGTGAACAAAATATTAATATACCTTATAATTTTCTGCCAAAAAACCAATTGGAATATACCCTCACTGCCGGTATAGTAGAAGATACTGCCAACAGCAGGTTTTCGCGTGGGGAGGTTGGTTATGGCTTAGGGCGTAACATGACCCTTGGAGCGGGCGTAGAGTACCTGTCGTCAGTCACTTCCGGCAGCACAATGCCATTTGTAAAAACTTCCTTTAGTTTATTTAATAATCTATTGCTGTCGGCTGATTATACACATGGCGTACAGTTAAAAAGCCTACTTAATTACCGCATGTTTTCGGGGCTGCAATTTGAATTATCATATACTAAATATAAAAAGGGGCAACAAGCCATCAGCAACAACTACCTGGAAGAGAGAAAAGCAGTTGTAACTTTACCTATCAGGAAACCGAATTTTTCGATGTTTACCCGGTTTTCCGTCAACCAATTTTTATTGACAAATTCCAAATATACAAACACTGAATTATTGTTATCGGGCAATTTTTTTGGCATTAATACAAATCTTACCACTTTTGCAATTTTTTCAAGCCAACCGGTGCCGTACGTATATAGCAGTCTTTCTTTAACTTTCAGGCTGCCGGCAAATATTATTGTTACGCCCCAGGCAAATTACGAATATAACGAAAATCGATTTATCTCGCTAAGATGTGAAGTAGAAAAGCGGTTTTTTCATAACAGTTATTTGGTGGTATCTTATGAGGAAAACCTTAAAAGCGATGTACGGTATTTTCAACTTGGTGCAAGAGTTGATCTTTCGGTTGCCCAAACCAGCTTTTTTGTCAGGCATGGAAACAGTCATACCTCTTATATACAATCGGCGAGGGGCAGCCTGGTATTGGATACCCAAACCGGCTATGTTGCTGCCAACAACCGCACCAGCCTGGGCAAAGGGGGGCTGATAGTTTCACCTTTCCTGGACGTAAATTGTAATGGCAAGCAGGACAAAGGCGAACCAAAAGTATTTGGCCTTAACGTTAGGGTTACAGGAGGGAATGCCAAAGAAAACGAAGCCGATTCAACCATAATAATTACCGAATTAGAGCCATATACCAATTATTTACTGGAATTGGATATTAATAGTTTCGACAATATTGCCTGGCAAGTCGATAAACTAACATATAGTATTGCCATAAACGCAAATCAACTTAGGTATATCGAAATACCGGTCGCAGTAGTTGGTGAAGCAGCAGGGATGGTTTATCTTGAAGGTGATCGCGGTATCCGTGGACAAGGGCGTATTACTGTTAATTTTTATGATTCCAATAAGAAAATAGTTGCAAGCACGCTTACAGAACAGGATGGGTATTTTAGTTACCTCGGTTTGGCGCCCGGCAAATACACAGCAAAAATAGACCCAGGTCAACTGAAAAATTTAGGTATGGGTTCGTCACCCCCATCTTCGCCATTCACCATTAGACAAGATATAGATGGTGATTATGTGGATGATCTTGAGTTTATTATTAAGAAGTGACAGGCTTTTGAAGAAATAGTTGTATCTTCGGATGCGTTTAATTAAAAAAAGAATAATGGAACATTTTCTCATCAATACAAAAGCAATTAATGGATTGAGCGATGATCAGTTTTTTAATCTTTGTGCCGACAACCGCGATGTAAAATTCGAACGAAATGCTAATCAAGATATCATTATTTTATCACCAACCGGATATGAAACAGGGAAATTAAATAGTGAAATAAACCGTCAATTGGCAAATTGGAACTTAATGGCCGGGTTAGGGGAAACCTTTGATTCATCCACAGGTTTTACATTGCCCGATAGAGCAGTCCGTTCACCCGATGCCGCATGGATTTCAAAAGAAAGAATTGAAATGATACCTCATGAAGACCGAAAAAAATTCCCAAAAATATGCCCCGATTTTATAATTGAATTGATATCCCCATCCGATAATTTAAAAACACTGAAAGAAAAAATGAAGGAATGGATTAAAAATGGCTGCAGCCTTGCATGGTTGATAGGGCCGGAAAACGAGACCGTTCATATATATCGTCCGGGTGGTGCAACTGATAAAATTATTGGTTTTGACAAGTCCGTTTCAGGAGAAAACATTTTGCCCGGCTTTGAATTACAACTTTCCCTTTTACGAAGTTAGCTGGAAAACAAAATCACCTTTCCAACCGATGTGAGGTTTATCATCACCTAAAAGTGTCCGTCTATAAAGTCACTCTTTTTTTGATTTCAGATTAACGATTAACGATTTAAGAATTTAGATTTGTTTGACATCCACACACTTCGCAAATCAAAAATCGTTAATCTCCAAACTTGTCCGTATGGATCGTCAATCTTTTTTTTCATTACTTTATGGGCAAACACTTCTATGATCAATCCTCCCGCAACGATTTAAACCCATTGCCCAACACCTCATTGGCATCGAGTATGGTTACAAAGGCATTGGGGTCGAGTTGGCGGATGTAGTCCTTTAGTATTTGGTATTCACGACGGCTCACATTGGTGTAGATTATGTTTTTCTCAGCTTCATTGTACATCCCTTTTCCGGTAAAGACCGTTCCACCACGGTTCAGGTCAACAATGATCTTCCGGCTGATCTCCTTGTAACGGTCGGAAATGATGAACATGGTTTTTTCATAGGAGATACCTCGCATTGTAATGTCGATAACTTTGCCGGTAATAAAAATCACTATCCATGAATATAGCGGGATTTCCCAGTCGCCAAAAGCCGCAAGCCCCACCAGTACAATGGCCGAATCAACAGCAATCATTAATTGGCCCAAAGGCATGCCGGTATATTTTTTAATTATCATGGCAATGATATCCGATCCGCCCGAAGTGGCCCTCGACCTGAATATCAGGCCCAGGCCAAAACCAATCATGACCCCGCCAAAAATGCTTGCCAACAAAACCTGGTCGCCCAGTTTCAGCGGATCGTCCTGCCCCACAAACCAGGTGAGCAGGTCGATAAAAAAAGCTGTAAAGACAAACCCTACCACTGTTTTAACCCCAAATCTCGGCCCAAGTATTTTTATGCCCAACAGGGTCAGGGGAATATCCATGGAGAGGCCCAACATCCCGATAGGGATACCGGTAGGCCAAAATGAAAATACCCCTTCGGTTAAGTAGTGTATCACAATGGCGATACCATAAACCCCACCGGGCACAATTTTGTAAGGGTTGATGAAAAAGACAAACCCCGAGGCCATTACGAAAGTCCCGACGATAATCAGGCTGTAAACTTTAAACCACTCTTTGGTAAAGATTTTTTCTTTGGTTACGAATGACATTTTGCGTTAAATTATTATTTCACGATCTTTTACTAAGGACTAAAATTGGAAAATGGGAAAGTTGGAAAATTGGAATAGGATCGACCCTTATGAAGCATTTTCCAATATTCCAATATTCCATTCTTCCACCCTTCCATTCTTCCACATTTCCAATCTTCCATTTTTCCACCCTTCCATCCTTCCACCCTTCCATTCTTCCACCCTTCCAGGGTGCTTTTTGTTATTGAAAAACGGGCGCAAAAGTATTTTCTTCGGCCAAATGGTAATGTTAAATTTTAGGCAGGTAAGGATTTGTAATGTTGTTGATGTGAAGAACCCTGATAGGGTATTCCCAGAGGGATGCCTGTGGCAAAAAACCCTGTCGGGGTTACAGAAATTCATATCACGATTTAACTCAACCATGATCGCCTTCCGTCCCATTATACCGCTGTATGGGCAACCTGCAAATAAAAAATAAATGTAATTATTTAGCTGCTTTTTATGGTTACACATCTAACTTCCTCTATCATAGCCCCCCCCCTCTAACTCCCCCTTTCCGTACGGACTCCCTTCGGTCGAAGGGGGAGGATTCCACCACACTGGCAGCCACAGTGGCTTGTGTGTTGGGACTCCCTTGAAGGGTTGGGG
>NIVA01000114.1 GCA_002254335.1 Bacteroidetes bacterium 4572_114
ACAGATATACCTATGTGTACACCTTCACATTTATTTTTTATTAATTATTGAGTATAGTATAAAAAGCGCGAAGCACCTTACTTGCGAAATTATTACTTTAGAATATCATGGTATTGCAGTTTATCGTTCGTGCATCCATCCAGACGGGCACATACGCACTTACTTTGTTTCGCTTGCTTCACTTCGAGACCCATACGGGCTAAGTAAATGCCACAAGTTTCGTGGCTTTTTAGTCTTTCAATATAGGGGATGCCCAGCCCCTATCAGAATAACATAAAACATCACATTACACACCCAACATCCGACACCCAACATCAGACATCTAACATCTAACATCTAACATCTAACATCTAACATCTAACATCTTATATCTTCCCCTCCTACCTGTACGAATCCCTAAAATCCTTTTTCCGGTTATACTTCATATCGCGCAAAATGGATGCTTTTACGTTAATCCCAAAATTCCAGCTTTTTCTTGAACCCGTGGGTATCCAGTTAAGGAACATCTCCCAGCAATGCAAATCCCTAAAAACGTCTATCGAAGTATAGGTAAATTCCCTCGTTTCAAAGTCGTATCCTGTCCTGAATTGCAGTTTCCATTTTGGGGTTATGCTTAAATCGCCAACTACACCCAATGAATTAACGGTGGTGCGCACATCTTCGGGTTCAAAATTAATATATCTCGGGTTATTTGAAAACCGAAGGCTATAAGTAAAGGTGATGCTCCAGGGGTTGTTCCAGTCGATATACAAATCCGGGTTATCCAAAATATCCATCACCTCCTGCTCCGGGTACTGGTCGAGTAATGCGGAATTATCGGTAGGCTTTTGCTGCTCCTTTTCCTTTCCCTTTTTAAAATCGCTTTGGCTGATCCTGAAACTCAACCCAAAATTCCATGTTGTATTTTCCAGTCTGAAAAGTTTCTTGTTTACAGTCCATTCAAATTCATTGATAGTCCTTCCTGCCGAATCTACGGCATACGGATCCCATGAACTGGAATAAGTAATATTCAGCTTATTGAACAACTTTGTCCTGCCACTTAACCTTAACGGGTTCCAATTGAGTGAGTCACGGGCAATGTCATATCCTGAAGATATAGTAAAATTATCGATGAGCATCACCTTTTTAGTCCCTGTAACGGTGTCGTTTTTCGACCTGACCTTCATTTCGAGGTTATTTGTCAGGGAAAACGACACAGTCCCCGATTTTCCATCCGGGGGGCCACCATATAAAGATCCCTCAAAAATAGAGTACCTTGTGTAATCGCCTTCATTATTGTACTGGACATCATCCCAATAACCCCAGTAATCTGATCCAAAATCAGGGCGATAATTAAAAGACACACTCGGTGTAAGCACATGCCGTATGGCGGTAACCGGCCCCTTTTTAAACTGGTACATCCCATAAAGCCGTGTACTGATACCGGCAGTATATGAAAATTGCCTTGCCGCTTTAAACCCCCTGACCGTATCAGTTTGAACGTATCCAACAGTAGTGTCGTTTTCGGTGAACAGTGTATCATTTACCCAACTTTTCCTCATGGTGTATGGATACCATTTTTCGGTATAACTTACTCCATTGGTTAGTGTAAAATGCTTCAATGCCTTTACCGAAACACTTAGCGGGATAGTATGTTTGGCCCCGTATTTAAAATCATCCTCCCATCCCGGCTCAAACAACAGTGTATCCTTTGTTGCTATCCTGTTGTCGGCATTCATCGAGTATTTTAAATTGATGTTTTCGTACCATCGCAACTTCCCCACCGGATTTTGCCGCCTGAACGGATAAAATTGTTTAGTATTAAAGGTTATAGTTGGCAACGAAATATTTACCGACCTGTCGAGGGTATTTTGCTGGTGGGTGGCATTAAGCGTAAGGAACAGTTTGTTGTTAAAATTTGTTTGATAGGCGATACTCGATTGAAAGGTATTGGACAAATAGGCCTCGGTGTTGGTAAGGTTAAACTCGTTAAAATCGGACGTTACAATATTAACATTTGCCGTAAAGCGGCTGTTTGGCCTGGCTTTGGGATCCTGTGAATGTGTCCATCGAACTGAAAAGTCTTTTTTAATATCTGTGTCGGGCGAGTCGCGGTCGCCCAAAATATTTTTGGCATAGCTAAAATCAAAATTTCCATTAAACTTGTACCGCTTTCTATATCTGAATGTGGGCCTGATGGCCCAGCTCCCGCTTGAAAAAATATCGCCGGTAACGGTCAGGTCCATGTAATCGTTGATGCCCCAATAATAACCACCGCCCTCAAGGAAAAACCCACGGCTATTCGACTCGCCAAATGACGGAACAATTATTCCGGAACGCTGGCCGGCTTTATTGGGGAAAAGCCCGAACGGAATAACCAGTGGCACCGGCACATCTTCAATAACGAGATATGCAGGCCCTGACACAATTTTATTGTCAGGTATCACCTGTGCTTTGGTATATCTGAATTCGAAGTGCGGGTGTTTCAGGTCGCAGGTGGTATATTTGCCATCGGCCACATTAATACGGCCATCGGGCAACCTCTTTATCTTTTCGCCATGCAGGTAACCCTCCCCATCCTTGGTGATAACATGCTGGATGAACCCCTTTTTTGTATCAAAATTATATTTTATCTCCTCCGCTTCAAAGGTTTGGCCTGATTCATTAAATACCGGTGTGCCCACAATTTTCCCGGTCGAATCGGGGACACCCCTGGCAAAGGCTTGGTTTTTAGTGAAATCAATTTCAATATAATCTGCTTTCAGGCCGATGTCGCCATATTCTATTTCTGCATTATCATAAAGAAATACTTTATGGTTTTTTACATCAAAATGAATTTCACTAAATGATTTATAGTCGATTTGGGTTTCAAGCAAGAAGCCCGCTCCATTTTCAACCCGGGCAGTATCCTGGGGTTTTGTCAAATCAAGGGTATCGACACCGGGGCCTCCTGAAACATAAATAGTGGTATCTGAAATAATTTCCTGCGAAAATGCCGGGTTACAAATAAAAAAAGCAGTAAAAAAAGAGAAGATCAGAAAACAATGATAAACATGAAGCAATTTGTTGGAAATAATATTGCCGTTCCGAAAAATACATCTTTCGAAAAACCCTCTACTGCCACCCTTGTTTATCAGAATCTTCAAGATAGATCGTTAAATTGCTTTCATAACATTATTCACTACAAAGAAAACGAAATTAAAAACATGAATGATGATAGTTACATCATTTTCATTAATTTTGCTGTGTTCAGGAGTAACAATAACCAAAACTAACTAGTGTCCGTCTATAAAGTCGATGATCCTTGAAATTAAAGCACAAATATCTAAATCCAAAACTCAAAACAAATTCAAAAAAATATTTTAATTTTGAAAATCCCTACGGACAAGTTTTGATATTATTTTGAGTTTTGAGTTTAGTCCCGCACGTGCGGGATTGAGTTTTTTTTTCATTTTTAGAGCAGATGAGAGAGTTTAAAGGCAGACACTAACTAATCTAATTCTATATCATTATTATTAATGGACAAATGATGAAACGATACTATTTGTATTTTCTTGCTTTGCTTATTTCCCTACATGCAGTAAAAGCAATTTTTGCCCAAAATAACAATTCCTATCGTTATGTCGATAAGGTTGTCCTTGATGCAGGCCATGGGGGTTACGACTCAGGTGCCCGTGGCAATAAATCTAAAGAGAAAAACATCACACTTGCCATTGCCCTGGAGGCCGGAAGGATAATCGAAGAAAAATATCCGGGCGTTGAGGTGATCTATACCCGAAAGAAAGACCGTTTTGTAAAACTCCATGACAGGGCAAAGATTGCCAACGAAAATGCCGCTGATCTTTTTATTTCCATACACTGCAACTCAAACCCTTCGACCAAACCCTTTGGCACAGAGACCTATGTGATGGGCCTGCATAAAAGCCAGGAAAACCTTGAGGTGGCCAAGGCCGAAAATGCAGCAATCCTCCTCGAAGAAGGCCACGTGCAACAATACGATGGCTTTGACCCAAACCTTGACGAAGATTACATTATGCTCAATATGTTTCAAAGTGCCAACATTGAACAAAGCCTTGGTTTTTCGCAGATACTACAAGACCGGATGAAAACCACTGCTGGCATGTACGACAGAGGTGTCCGCCAGGCCGGCTTTGTGATGCTTTACCTTACCACTATGCCGGGTGTATTACTTGAAACCGGGTTTTTAAGTAACCCCGGTGAGGAAAAATACCTGATGGAAAAAGAAAATCAGGATATGATTGCCGAAGCAATTGCTGATGCCGTTGGGGATTATAAACAACTGATAGAAAGAAAATTTGAAGCACTTTCAATTTCCAACAACAGAAGCAACAAAACTGTTGACCGGCAGACAGATAAAGTTTACCGTATTGGGTTTGCCAGGCTGAAGTCGCAAAAACCTTACGGCCATAAGATGTTCAACGGCATGAAGGATGTTTGGCATTATTATGAAAACGGCCAATATTGTTATACTTTTGGTCATGCCGGTTCGTTTGACAAGGCTAAAGCATTATATCAAAAAGCGATACTCGAAGATAAAATAAAATGGAAGTACCTTAAATCGGCTGAAATTGTTGAATTTGAGGAAGGGAAAGTGATTTCGAAGACAAAGGCGGCCGGGAGTGGAAACATAGAGTAGTGGAGCGATGGAGTAGTGGAGCGATGGAGTAGTGGAGCGATGGAGCGGTGGAGTGATGTGTAGGAAGAGATAATCCTAGGGGCATTAAAATAAAATGTAAATTTGTTGAATTAAAAAAAACTATCTGTGAAAATTTCGCGCGAATTTAAAATAGGTTTTGCATTTGTTGCAGCTATTGCAATATTCTATTGGGGGTTAAACTTTTTAAAGGGCACCGACCTTTTATCCCAAAAGCGGTTTCTATATGCCGTTTACTACAAAATAGACGGCCTTGAACAAGCCAATAAGGTGATGATCAATGGCCTGCAAATAGGTCAGGTGAACCATCTTGGTTTCAGCCCAGGTTCCTCAAAAATAGTTGTCCAATTATACATTAAAAGCGATATCGAAATACCAAAAAATTCTGTTGCCCGAATTTATAGCACCAATTTGCTTGGGGGCAAGGCTGTTGAGATAATCCTTGGGGACGACACAAAACCAATTGAAAGTGGCGATACCCTGATAGCCCAATTAGAAAGGAGTATGATGGACCAGGTAAACGAACAGGTTGAGCCGCTCAAAAGAAAAGCTCTTGCCCTAATCAGTTCCGTTGATTCGGTAATGTCAGTCATTCAATCAATTTTTAATGAAAATACCCGGTTGAACCTGGCCAATACTATTGATAATATCCGAAATACTTTGGGAAACCTGGAGAGTGCTTCATCCAGTATTGATAACCTCCTTGCAACAGAGACAAACAGGGTCAATTCCATAATGGGCAATCTGGATTCGATTACATACAACCTTAAATCAAACAATGAAAATATTAACACCGTCCTCACTAATTTTGCCATGCTCAGCGATTCGTTGGTTGAAGCCGATATACCACAAACAATAAAGGATGCCAATGTTGCCATAAATAACCTGAAGGCCATTTCGGAAAAGATAAACAGCGGCCAGGGAACAATCGGGCAGTTATTTACTAATGATAGTCTGTATTTTCACTTAGAGGAATCCACTTCAAACCTCAACAAACTGCTCGAAGACCTTCGGGTGAACCCCAAGCGGTATGTAAAGTTTTCCCTGTTTTAAATCACACCGGCAAGACCTCCCTGGAGAAATAATATTGTACATCACAATTATATTTCAAAATCACGGCAAATAGCTGCCCGTAATGTTGTTTTGCTTTTGATATTTGTCATTTTGTTTAAATAAAATTATGATTGGCCAAAACTTATTCACATGGGCAAATCAAACATAGCAGGCAGACATGACGAGATAGCAATCTTTGATAAAATATTAGCATCAACTGAGGCTGAATTTATAGCAGTTTATGGCCGTTGCCGGGTAGGGAAAACTTTCCTTGTAAAAGAGTTTTTTGATGAATTGATTTGTTTTTGTTCGCCGGGATATACAAAGCAAGCCTAAAGGATCAACTGGCCAATTTTGCAACATCACTCGGAAAATCAAGCGGATTGGGAATTACCCCACAAAAGCCACCATCGTGGCAAGATGCATTTCTTCAATTAGAGAATTATCTTGAATCGCCCC